>NZ_JBFAAF010000002.1:127106-211298 GCF_040639595.1 Micromonospora sp. NPDC023814 | reverse complement strand
AGCTTCTTCGGACCCTGCGGCCTGCGATCCCCACGGATCTCGAACACTGCAACCCCTGATCACGTCAGGCGTTGCAACGATCCCTAGAACCCGAGGCGTTAACAAGGGGCCCTTCCTTACAACTCAGCTTGCGGGGGGCGAGGTCTGGCCGGTGATCAGGTAGACCACCTGCTCGCCGGCGTTGACGGCGTGGTCGGCGAAGCGCTCGTAGAAGCGGCCGAGCAGGGTGGCGTCGATGGCGGTCTCCACGCCGTACGGCCAGTCCTCGCCGAGCAGCACCCCGAACAGGCTCCGGTGCAGGTCGTCCATGGTGTCGTCGTCGCGGTCCAGTTCGGCGGCGAGGTCGGCGTCGGGCTTGGCGAGCACCGAGCCGATCTTGACGGCCATCCGGTCGGCGGTGGCGGCCATGTCGGTGAAGATCGGCCGCAGCTCGGCCGGCACGGCCGGCGACGGGTGCCGGCGCAGGGCCGTCTTGGCGACGTGGTCGGCCAGGTCGCCCATCCGCTCCAGGTCGGCCGCGACGTGCAGCGCGGTGATCATCGCGCGCAGGTCGGAGGCGACCGGCGCCTGCCGGGCGAGCAGGTCGCAGACCCGCTCCTCGACGTGCCGGTAGAGGTCGTCGATCTCGGCGTCCCGCTCGATCACCGTCTCGGCCGCCCGGCGGTCCGCGGTGAGCAGGGCGCGGGTGGCCTGCCGCATCGCGGCCCGGACCCCCTCCGCCATGTCCACCAGCAGTTGGCTGACGATCTGCAGGTCAGCCCGGAACTCGTCGCGCATTGTCACGTCCTGTGGTCGGTGGTCGCCGCCGGTGGGCGGCGAGGGAGCAGGTGCGCCGCCCACGGTAGGTCGGACGGACGGACCGCAGATGAACCACGGTGAACGACGCCGGACGCGGGAGTGAACTTTCCCGGAAGCGAGCGTGATTCGCCCTATTTGTAGTGGTTGCCAGGTTAACAATCGCCCTACGATCGCCGGGTGGAGTGGGCGGTGACGGTCGCGTTGGCCGTGGGGCTGGTGGCCGGACTGGTCGCCGGGGTGCTGCTGCCCCGGTTCGTGCCGGGGCTGGGCGGGCGCTCCACCTCGACGGGGAGCCGGCCGGGCTTCCCCCTCACGCGTGGGAGGCTCCCGATAGCCGAGGATCCGCAGTCCGGGCTCGGCCGCCGGACCATCGACTCGCTCCGCGCCGGCGTGGTGGTGCTCGACCCCGACGACCTGCCCGTCCTGGTCAACCCCGCCGCCCGCGCGATGGGGCTGCTCCGCACCGGCCCGACCCCCGGCTCGATCGCCGCCCACCCCCTGATCCGTACGCTCGCCGGGCAGGTCCGGCGCACCGGCGTGCGGCGCGAGATCGAGCTGGACCTGCCGCGGGGCCGCGACAACACCGGGGTGAACCCGCTCGGGGTGCACCTGCGGGCGATGGGACTCGGCGCGGGCTACATCGCGGTGGAGGCGGCGGACGTCACCGAGTCGCACCGGCTGGCCCGGGTGCGCCGGGACTTCGTGGCCAACGTCAGCCACGAGCTGAAGACCCCCATCGGCGCCCTGCAACTCCTCGCCGAGGCGCTGCTCGACGCCACCGAGCCGGCCGGCGCGGGCGCGCCCGACCTCTCCGAGGACCTGGTCGCCGCCCGGCGCTTCGCCGAGCGGATCCAGCACGAGTCGACCCGGCTGGGCCGCCTGGTGCAGGAGCTGCTGGAGCTGACCCGGCTCCAGGGCGCCGAGGCGCAGCCGCCCCCGGAGCCGGTCGCCGTCGACTGGGTGGTCGCCGAGGTGGTCGACCGGACCCGCACCTCCGCCGCCGCCCGCCGCATCGACGTGGTCGTCGAGGGCGAACGGGGGCTCACGGTCCACGGCAGCGACACCCAGCTCGCCACGGCGGTGTCGAACCTGGTCGAGAACGCCATCAACTACTCGGCCGAGGACACGACCGTCCGGATCACCGCCCGCGCCGACGACGAACACGTGGAGATCGCCGTCGCCGACCAGGGCATCGGCATCGCCCCGACCGACGTCGACCGGATCTTCGAGCGCTTCTACCGGGCCGACCAGGCGCGGTCCCGGTCGACCGGCGGCACCGGGCTGGGGCTGGCCATCGTCAAACACATCGCCGGCAACCATGGCGGGCGGGTCGAGGTGTCGAGCACTCTTGGTGGTGGGTCGACGTTCACCCTGCGGCTGCCCGCCCGTCCCCCCGACGAGATCCTGGCGACACTGCCGTCTGCTGGGATCGAGGCCGGCCCGGCCGAGCTCCGGCAGGTCTGACAGCAATGGAAAGGAAATCCCCGTTGAGCCGCGTTCTGGTGGTCGAGGACGAGGAGTCGTTCTCCGACGCCCTGTCGTACATGCTCCGCAAGGAGGGCTTCGAGGTGTCCGTCGCCGCGACGGGCCCCTCCGCCCTCACCGAGTTCGACCGGACCGGCGCCGACATCGTGCTGCTCGACCTGATGCTGCCCGAGATGTCCGGCACCGAGGTGTGCCGGCAGCTCCGACAGCGCTCGCACGTGCCGATCATCATGGTCACCGCGCGGGACAGTGAGATCGACAAGGTGGTCGGCCTGGAGATCGGCGCCGACGACTACGTGACGAAGCCGTACTCGCCGCGGGAGCTGGTCGCCCGGATCCGGGCGGTGCTGCGCCGGCAGAGTTCCGAGGTCGCCGAGTCGGGCGCGCCGACGCTGGCCGCCGGCCCGGTCCGGATGGACATCGAGCGGCACGTGGTGACCGTCGACGGCGCCCCGGTGCAGCTTCCGCTCAAGGAGTTCGAGCTGCTGGAGCTGCTGCTGCGCAACGCCGGCCGGGTGCTGACCCGGGGGCAGCTCATCGACCGGGTCTGGGGGGCCGACTACGTCGGCGACACCAAGACCCTCGACGTGCACGTCAAGCGGCTGCGTTCCAAGATCGAGCCGGAGCCGTCCGCGCCGCGCTTCATCGTCACCGTGCGGGGCCTGGGCTACAAGTTCGAGCCCTGATCGGCGTACGCGCGAAAGGGGCCCGCGCCGGCGCGCGGGCCCCTTTCGCGTGGTGCGGCGGCGGCGGTCAGGCGCCGTCGGCCGGGTGCGGGGCGACCATGCCCTGCCGGCTGCGCGCCCCGCACAGCTCGGCCAGCTTCGCGTACGCGGGCGCGCCGATCAGCGCGGTCAGCTCCGGGCCGTAGGAGACGTACATCGGCTCGGCGCCGACGTGCGCGTCGGTGGAGGAAGTGCACCACCAGTCCAGGTCGTGCCCGCCGGCGCCCCACCCCCGCCGGTCGAACTCGGACAACGTGGAGACCAGCACCTTGGTGTTGTCCGGCCGCTTGACCCACTCCTGGTCGCGGCGGATCGGCAACTGCCAGCAGACGTCCGGCTTGTATTCCAGCGGGTGCACCCCGTCGCGCAGCGCCTGGGCGTGCAGCGCGCAGCCGGCGCCGCCCGGGAAGTCGGCGTCGTTGAGGAAGACGCACGGGCCGTCCTCCGCCTGGGTGGCGGTGCGGCGGGCCGGGTTCTTGCCGTCGATCGTGTCGTTCTCGGTCCAGTTCTTGAACCCGCGACGATGGTGCTGCCACGTCGCCGGGCTCAGCCGCTTCACCGCGGCCCGGACCCGCTGCTCGTCGTCGGAGTCGGTGAAGAACGCGCCGTGCGAACAGCAGCCGTCGGCGGCCCGGCCGGCGACGATGCCGTGGCAGCCCCGGCCGAAGACGCACGTCCAGCGGGAGAGCAGCCAGGTCAGGTCGGCCCGGACCAGATGGTTCTCGTCCGCCGGGTCGGCGAACTCGATCCACTCCCGCGGGAAGTCCAGCGGCACCTCGCGGCTGCGGGGGTCGTCCGGGTCGTCGACCAGCACACGGAGTTCGATCTGCCCTGTCACCCGGCCCAGCGTACGCGCGGAGCCCCGCCCGGTCCGCCGAGCCGCGCAAACCGGTTGCCCCTAGGGTCGTCAACATGCGACTGGGTGTCCTCGACGTCGGTTCCAACACGGTGCACCTCCTGGTGGTCGACGCCCACCACGGCGCGCACCCCTGGCCGGCGCACTCCGAGAAGGTGGTGCTGCGGCTGGCCGAGCAGATCGGCCCGGACGGCGCGCTCACCGAGGCGGGCGCCGACGGCCTGGTCAAGGCGGTCAGCATGGCCAGGGCGGCCGCCGCCGGGCTGGACGCCGACGACCTGATCGCGTTCGCCACCTCCGCCGTGCGGGACGCCACCAACGCCCCCGAGGTGCTCGCCCGGGTCCGCGAGGAGGCCGGCGTACGCCTGGAGGTGCTCCCGGGCGCGGACGAGGCGCGGCTGACCTTCCTCGCGGTGCGGCGCTGGTTCGGCTGGTCCGCGGGGCGGTTGCTGGTGCTGGACATCGGCGGCGGCTCGCTGGAGATCGCGGCCGGCATCGACGAGGACCCGGACGAGGCGGTGTCGCTGCCGCTCGGCGCCGGCCGGCTGACCCGGGACCGGCTCCGGGTGGCACCGGACAGCGCGGCGCCGCCGCCGGCCGAGGCGGTCGACGAGCTGCGGGCGTACGCCGACGGCCTGCTGGAGCCCGTCGTCGCGCGGATGGCCGCGGTGGGCTGGGAGCGGCCGGTGGCCACCTCGAAGACGTTCCGGACCCTGGCCCGGCTGGCCGGTGCGGCCCCCTCCGGCGCGGGCCTGTGGGCCCCCCGCCGGCTCACCCGCCGCGGGCTGCGGCAGGTGCTCGGGTTCATCCGGCACATCCCGCCGGCCCAGCTCGTCGAGCTGGAGGGGGTCAGCGCGGGCCGGGCCCACCAGTTGCTCGCCGGGGCGGTGGTCGCCGAGGCGGCGATGCGCCGGCTGGACGTGGAGGCGCTGGACATCTGCCCGTGGGCGCTGCGCGAGGGCGTGATCCTGCGCCGGCTCGACCAGCTCGGTTCCGGGTGATACGGGCGCTTTGCGGGTTCTCGTCATGAGGTGTCAATCGACCCCGGCTACCCTCGATGGTGTGACTTCCCGCGTCCCCGTGCTCCTGTCCAGTTCCTCGGTCTTCCCTGAGCGGACCGCGGCGGCGTTCCAACTGGCCGCGGCGCTCGGCTACGACGGCGTCGAGGTGATGGTCTGGACGGACGCCGTCAGCCAGGACGTCGGCGCGCTGCGCGGGCTCGCCGAGCACTACGGCGTCCCGGTGCTCTCCGTCCACGCGCCCTGCCTGCTGGTCACCCAGCGGGTGTGGAGCCCGGACCCGTGGGAGCGGCTGCGCCGGTCCGCGGAGATGGCGGCGACGCTCGGCGCGCCCACCGTGGTGGTCCACCCGCCGTTCACCTGGCAGCGCGACTACGCGCGCAACTTCGCCGACGGGCTGGCCAGGATCGCCGGCGAGTTCCCGGAGCTGCGCCTCCCGGTGGAGAACATGTACCCGGTCCGGATGGCCGGCCGGCAGTTCGTCCCGTACGTCCCGGGCTGGGACCCGACCGAGACCGGCTACCCCTCCTACACGCTCGACCTGTCGCACTGCGCCGCCTCGCACACCGACGCGATGGCGATGGCCGACCGGATGGGCGCCGGCCTGGCGCACGTCCACCTCGGCGACGGCACCGGCGAGGGGCGCGACGAGCACCTCGTGCCCGGGCGCGGCAACCAGCCCTGCGCCGAGCTGCTCTCCTCGCTCGCCGGGCGGGGGTTCACCGGCTCGGTCGCCGTGGAGGTCACCACCCGGGGCGCGAAGAGCCGCGCGGTGCGGGAGGCCGACCTGCGCGAGGCGCTGGAGTTCGCCCGCCAGCACCTCGGCACCCCGTCCCCCGTCGACGCCTGACGCGCCGACCTTCGACGCGTCACCCGAACCACGCGGGTCGGGCGGGGCCGCGTCGGGAGACCGGGCGCGGCGGGCCGCGCCGCGAGCCGGTCGAGGGTGCCGGGTCGACAGCCCGGCCCGCGCCGGTGGCCGACCCGGGCCGGGCGTCAGGCGACCGTGGTGAGGGATTCCTTGCTGGCGGCGCCGGCCTGCTCGCCCACCGCGGCGCGCTTGCGGGCCCGGTGCGCGGCCACGTGCGAGCGGGTGGCGCAGCGCTCCGAGCAGAACCGCCGGCAGCAGTTGGACGAGGTGTCCAGGTAGACGTTGCCGCAGCGTTCGTCGGCGCAGACCCCGAACCGGGCGCTGCCGTACTCGCAGAGCCAGACCGAGAGGCCCCAGACCGCGCCGGCCAGGTATTCGGCGCTCACCGAGGCGCCCCGGCTGGTCACGTGCATGTGCCAGTCGCTGGAGTCGTGCCCGGAGATGCGGGGCTGCACCGGGAACGCCTCCAGCAGGGCGTTGAGCTCCGCCACCGCCTGGACGTCCCGCCCGGAGGTGCCGTACTCGAAGACGTCGCGCAGGCGCTTCTGCGCCCGCCGGAAGGTCGCGAGGTCCCGCTCCGCCACCTCGTCACGCATCCACGCGTTGTCGTCGGGGAAGAGGGCCCGCAGGTCGTCGAGGTCGTCCAGGCGGGCGTTGACGAGGTCAACGCCGGTCCGGGCGTACGCGTCGAAGTTCACGCCCCCAACGGTAGACGACTCAGGAGCCGCGTGGTGCGTCGATGTAGTGCGGCAGGAACCGCGCGTAGCCGTCGGTGATGAGGCTCGCGCTCTCCCGCACCCCCGCACCGGCCGACTCGCCGTCGACCACCCAGCTGCCCAGCACCATCCGGTTGCCCTCGAAGTCCGGCAGCGCGCGGAACTCCTGGTAGCAGAAGCCCTCGTCGCCGTAGATCCCCGGATTGGTGATCTCCCCGGCGCCGGTGACGATCCGCACCGAGCCGCCCTCCCGGCCGAGCAACGGCTTCGCGACGTACTCGGACATGCCGCGCGGCGAGTCGAGGTACGCCGGCAGCAGCAGCTCGTGGCCGGGGTACAGCTCCCAGAGCACGGCGAGCAGCGCCTTGTTCGACAGCAGCAGCTTCCACGCCGGCTCGATCCAGGTGGTCGGGGTGCCCGGCCGCAGCGCCAGCGACCCGTACGGCTCGGCGAGCATCCACTCCCAGGGATAGAGCTTGAAGCAGGTGGTGACCGGCTGGTCCGCCGCGTCGACGAAGCGCCGCCCGTCCCAGCCGATCTCCTGGACGGGCTGGAACACGACGTCCAGCCCGGCCTGCCGGGCGGTCTCGGCGAGGTAGCCGGCGGTCATCTGGTCCTCGCCGGACTCCTCCTCGTTCGACCAGACCACGTGCACCCGCCGGTCGTGCAGGCCGGCGCCGATCTTCGCCCAGGCGCCGACGAGGCGCTCGTGCAGGCTGTTCCACTGGTCCAGCTCCGGCCGGGTGTGCTCCAGCCAGTACCACTGGACGATGCTCGCCTCGACCAGGGCGGTGGGGGTGTCGGCGTTGTACTCCAGCAGCTTGGGGGGCCAGCTGCCGTCGTACCAGAGGTCGAAGCGCCCGTAGAGGGTCGGCGGCGACTCGCGCAGCGACCGGGCCACGGCCTCGGCCGCCCAGTCCGGGATGCCGAACTCGGCGTGGCGGCGGCGCGCGACGACGTGCTCGGCGGCAGCCACCGACATCCGGTGCAGCTCCTCCGTCGCCTCCTCCAGCCGCAGCACCTCGTCCAGCTCGAAGGCGTACGCGGCGGTCTCGTCCCAGTACGACATGATCCCGCCGTCGGGCAGCTCCGTGTCGACGTACACCAGGCCCTGCGAGCGGATGGTCGCGTCCCAGCCGGGGCGGGGGGCGACGGACTCCCGGCGCACGTCAGCCGCCGCAGGCGGCGAGGTGGGTGCCGAAGCCGCCCCGGTCGGGGACGGCCGCGGTGACCGGTTCCGGCGCGGTGCCGCCGGCGGTGACCTCGGGCACCCGCAGCGCGACGGCCACGGTGCCGCCGCCGCCGACAGGCCCGAGGGCGCAGTCGTCGTCATCGTCGTCGTCGGAGGTCGTGTTGCAGGCGGAGAGGGCGAGCGCCAGGGCGGTGAGCGCGCCGAGCTGCACGGAGGCCGACCGGAGCCGGCGGCGGGGGCGATGTTCCACGTCATGGTTGTAACCGATGGACACCAGCGCCGTCCGCCCCGGGCGGGGCCTGTGATGCGGTTGGGACCTGGGCGCGGGCAGTGCCGCCGCCGCCCGGCGCGCAGGCGTCGTCGGGCGTTACGCTCGGTCCATGCTCCGTTCCGTCATCCTCGCCGCCTCCCGGTCATCCCAGGTCGAGCGGCTCGTCGCGACGGCCCCGGTCACCCGGGACCTCGTCCGCCGGTTCGTGGCCGGCGCCAAGACCGACGACGCGTTGCGCGCGACCCGCGAACTCGTCGACGACGGTCTCGCGGTCTCCCTCGACCACCTCGGCGAGGACACCGTCACCCCCGAGCAGGCCAACGCCACCCGGGACGAATACCTGCGGCTGCTGACGCGGCTCTCGGGCGCGGGGCTGACCCCGGCAGCCGAGGTGAGCGTCAAGCTCTCCGCGCTCGGCCAGATGTTCGACGAGCAGCTCGCCTACGACAACGCCCGGGCGATCTGCGCCGCGGCCGACGAGGCGGGCACCACGGTCACCCTGGACATGGAGGACCACACCACCACCGACTCGACCCTGGACATCCTGGCCAAGCTCCGCAAGGACCACCCGTCCACGGGGGCGGTGCTCCAGGCGTACCTGCGGCGGACCGAGTCGGACTGCCGCGAGCTGGCCACGGCCGGGTCCCGGGTGCGGCTGTGCAAGGGCGCGTACAAGGAGCCGGAGTCGGTGGCCTACCAGTCCGCCCGCGAGGTGGACAAGTCGTACGTCCGCTGCCTGAACATCCTGATGTCCGGCGACGGCTACCCGATGCTGGCCACCCACGACCCGCGCCTGATCGCCATCGGCGAGGACCGGGCCCGCTGGTTCGACCGCGGCCCCGAGCGGTTCGAGTTCCAGATGCTGTACGGCATCCGGCCGGAGGAGCAGGCCCGGCTGGTCGGCGAGGGCTACACCGTGCGCACCTACGTGCCCTACGGCGACCAGTGGTACGGCTACCTGATGCGCCGCCTCGCCGAGCGCCCGTCCAACCTGGCCTTCTTCGGCCGGGCCGTGCTCAGCAGGAAGTGACTCAGCCGTTCGACCAGCCCCGGGTGCTCAGCACCAGGCGGTAGCCGTCCGGATCGACCACCGTCACCCCCCAGCGGTCCCAGTACGGGCCGGCGGAGACCCTCGTCCCGCCGGCCCGCTCCAGTTCCCGGACCAGCTCGTCGTCGACCGCGCCGTCGAGGTAGAGCACCAGCAGGTCCTCGACGGTCGGCGTGGGCGCGACCGCGAGCTGCTCGCCACCGACGAGTTCGAGGTGCCAGTGGGCGCCGGGCCGGCCGACGATCAGCAGGTCGTGCTCGCCCGGCGCACCGGCGGTGGCCCGCCAGAGCACGTCGAGGCCGAGCGCGTCGACCCAGAAGCGTCCGGCGGCCTTCAGGTCGCGGCTCGGGCGGGCGATGCGCAGGTGCGGGTCGGTGGTCCGGGGCAGCGGCATACCGTCGATCGTGCGACCTGAAGCTGACTTGAGGTCAACCCCGACAGACCGGTCACCGCGCCGAGCGGCGCGTTCCGGTCCCGGCTCCCGGGAGGAGCACCGATGTACGCCCTGCTCTTGCTGCTGCTCTTCCTGCTCGAACTGGCCGTGCTGGCGATCGGCGGCTGGTGGGGCTGGTCGTGGGACGCCGGGACGCCCGCCCGCCTGGCCGCCGCCGTTGCCGTGCCGCTGCTGCTGGCCGCCCTCTGGGGCAGCTTCGGGTCGCCGAAGGCCCGGGTGCCGCTACCGGCGGCGGGCAAGCACGCGTTCCAGGCCGCCTGGTTCGTGGCCGGCGGCGGAATGCTCGCCCTGCTCGGGCGGCCGCTGGCCAGCGTCGCGCTGGTCGTCGCCTGGGCGCTCACCGTCGCCCTGCTCCGGCGGTCGGGCCGCCCTGCCTGAGCCGCCCCGGCGGGCCCACCCGGGGCGTGCCGCCACGGGTGCCGGCGCGACCCGCCCGGGTGCGGCGTCGGCCGGGGCGGTGGTCGCCGGGGCGACCGGATGGTCGTACCCTTCGCCGGGTGACTGACGGGCAGCCCGAGGCGGACGGTCGGCCGGCGACGGACGACGCGCGGGCCACCGCGACGACACCACCCGCCGCATCGTCCACGCCCACCGAGCCGCCCACGCCGGGCACCCCTGCCGCGCCCGCCGGGCCGGCCACCTTGCCCGCGCCCGCCGGGCCGGGCCTGCCGACCGTGCCCACGGCGTCGGCCGAGCCCGGTCCCGGTGCGGTGCCGGCGGTGCCGCCGGAGCGGGCGTCGCGGCGGCTGTGGCCGCTCTGGGCGGCGCTCGCGGCGGTCGTGGTGATGGTCACCTGCGGCCTGCCCACGGCGTTGCTGGCCGGCCTTGCGCGCGACGACGCCAGGCCGGTGCCGGGGGCCTCCGGCACCCGGGCCGACGACCCCGCCACGAGGGCCGCGCGCCAGCTCGGCGAGCGGATGACCGCGGAGCTGGCGCGGCAGTCGGCCGCGCTGCTCGCCGGGGACCGGGCCGGGTTCCTGGCCGTCGCGGAACCCGTCGCGCACCCGGACCTGCGCCGCCGGTACGCCGCGCTGCGGGCGCTGCGGGTGACCGCCTGGCAGGCCGGGGCGACCGGCCTGCCCACCCCGGTCGAGGGCCGGCCCGGCGAGTGGCGGTTGCCGGTCGAGTTTCGGTACTGCTTCGTCGTGCCGGACTGCCGCACCAGCCGGGTGCTGACCGGCACCCGCTGGCGGGCGGGGGACCGGCCCCGGCTGCTCGCCCTCGAGCCGTCCCGGTCGGCGGAGACCGGCACCCGGCCCTGGGAGGTCAGCGAGCTGGCCGTCGCCGTCGGCCCGCGCACCCTGGTGGCCACCACTCCCGCCCTGCGCCGGCAACTGCCCGGCCTGCTCGCCCAGGCCGAGGCGGCCGCCACGGTCGCCGACACGTACGTCGTCGGCGGCCGGCCGCCCGACCGGTACCGGGTCTTCTACGCGGGCCCTGCGGAGTGGCAGCGCTGGTACGGCGGGGGTCGGCCGAAGTGGACCGCCGGGTACGCGGTCACCGTCGGCGGCGGCCACCACGAGGTGGTGCTCAACGCCGACGGGCTGGTGTCCAGCGGGGTGGACGACCTCCTCCGGCACGAGCTGACCCACGCCGCCTCGCTGCCCGAGCGGGGCTACCCGGGCAAGGGCATCTGGTGGCTGGTCGAGGGGCTGGCCGAGCACGCCGGCGCCGACGGCCAGCCGGTCGACCGGTACGAGGGACTGGCCGAGGTGCGGCGGCTGACCGGCGGCTGGGACGGCCGGCTCGACGGCCTCACCCCGGCCGACGACGCGCCGGCCGAGCGGGTCAGCGGCAGCTACGGCATCTCCTACCTGGCCGTCCGGCACCTGGTCGACCGGTTCGGCCCGGAGCGGCTGCTGGCCTTCTTCGCGGCGGTGGTGCACGAGCGCCGCCCGGTGGCCGACGCGGCCGAGGCGACCTTCGGCGAGCCGTGGAGCGCCCTGCACGACGAGTGCGTCGCGTACGTCCGGGCCGTGGCCGCCTGAGCGACGCAGGGCTGACGGCGTGGTGGTCGGCGACGACGCAGCCCACGGGCGGTCGGGGGCGTTCATGATCGACCGCTGTCGGACGGCGCCGGTCGACCTGACACACTGGTGCGGCTCCCAGCGCGGAGCCCCGGTCCGCGTCCGGAAGCGGCCCGGGGCACCCGCCCGGTGGTTCCGGTGGCGCCGCCGGAACCACCGGGCGCCTTCCGCGACGGGGGCGGCTCGTCAGCGCGGTGTGGCGGGTGGCGCCGGACGCGCTGCGGGCCACCGGCTGCACAGGGCGCTGCGGGGTGGGCGCCCGGAAGACGACCCGCCCCGTGACGGGTCACCGCCCCTGACCGTGCTCGGCTCCCGGTGGTCGCGCCGCGGGCGGGACGAGGACCGACCGGACGCCGGGCGCAACAGGTTCGACAAGGACGTAGCCGGTCGGGTGGACCGGCCCCCGAACCATGATCAGTTGTACGAAGGGATCGCGCCGGTCACAGCCGCCCCGCTACCGTACTGGTAACACGCGCGTCGCCGGTCCGGGCGGGGAGGATCCCGTCCGGTGGCACGCGCCGGGCATGGGATGGGTCGGTGAGCCATGGCCGGGTCGCAGTCCGACGGTCGGCTGTCGGAGGTCAAGTTCCTGACCGTCGCCGAGGTGGCGACGGTCATGCGGGTGTCGAAGATGACGGTCTACCGCCTGGTGCACAGCGGTGAGCTCACCGCGGTCCGGGTCGGCCGGTCGTTCCGGGTTCCCGAACACGCGGTGCACGAATACCTGCGGGGTGCCTTTCAGGAAACCGCCTGAGCCGCCCGCGGGCCACCCGTCGAGTGCGACGTAACGGGCATCGACGGGGGCGCGTTGGTCCTGCTGACGCTCTCCGGCTACCCTGGACCCCGACCGTGACCGCAGATGCGCCCCGCCGCATGTCCCGCTGGCCCGGTCCGCTGTCCGCACGCGGTCGTCGACGGCACCCGATGGTGGTGTCATCCGGTCGCCCCGCATGTTGCATCGAAAGGCTTTCGTATGGGCTCGGTGGTCAAGAAGCGCCGCAAGCGCATGGCTAAGAAGAAGCACCGCAAGCTGCTGCGCAAGACCCGCGTCCAGCGTCGCCGTCTCGGCAAGTGACCGGGGCCGGGCCGCTGCCCGGCACCCGTCGTCACTTGCCAACTGTCGACCCTCGGAGGCTCAGGTGATCAGGCCGTGGATGTCCCGGCTCGATCCCGCCTGCCGGGGGAGGTGCGCGACATGACCCCCGGTGGCACCCCAGGTGCCCCGGGGGTCGTCGTCGTGACCGGGGTCAGCCGCTACCTCGGCGCGCACGTCGCCGCCCGGCTCGCCGCCGACCCGCGCATCGAGCGGGTCATCGGCGTGGATCCGTCGGAGCCGGCCGCCGAGTTCATCGACCTGCTCGACCGTGTCGAGCGTGTCCGCGTCGACGCCGGCTCGCTCGGCGGTCTCCTCGCCGACCTCGACGTCGACGCCGTGGTCCACCTCGCTCTCGTCACCGCCCCGGACCAGCAGCACGGCGGTCGCGCGGCGATGAAGGAGCAGAACGTCATCGGCACGATGCAGCTCCTCGCCGCCTGCCAGCGGGCGCCCCGGCTGCGCAAGCTCGTGGTCCGCTCCTCGACAGCCGCGTACGGGGCGTCGTTCCGCGATCCGGCCGTCTTCACCGAGGAGACCGAGCCGCGCGAGGTGCCGCGCGGCGGCTTCGGCCGCGACATCCTCGACATCGAGGGGTACGTCCGTGGCTTCCGCCGCCGCCGGCCCGACGTCACCGCCACGGTGCTGCGCTTCGCGCCCTTCATCGGCTCGACCGCCGACACCACCCTCACCCGCTACTTCTCCCAGCCGGTCGTGCCCACCGTGTTCGGCCGCGACCCCCGGCTGCAGTTCCTGCACTTCGACGACGCGCTGGAGGTGCTGCACCGGTCGATCGTCGAGGACCATCCGGGGACGTACAACGTGGCCGGTCCCGGAGTGCTCTCCCTCTCCCAGGCGATCCGCCGGGCCGGCCGGGTCGCCGTGCCGGTGTTGGAGCCCGGCCTCTCCGGGGCCGTCGCGTTCGCCCGCACCCTAGGCTTCGGCCGCTACGGCCTGGACCAGGTCGACCTCTTCGTGCACGGCCGGGTCGTCGACACCACCCGCCTCGAGCGGGAGTACGGCTTCACGCCCCGCTCCACCGCCGCCGCGTTCGACGACTTCATCCGCGCCCACCACGGTGGCGTCGTGGTGACCCGGGACCAGTTGGCGGTCGCGGAGCACCTCGTGCTGGAGGGGATCCGGCAGGTCCGGGCCGCCGTGCGGGAGCGCTCGTGAGCGAGCCGGAGGAGCGGCGCGACGGCCGCTACGACGTACCGCTGACCGTCGCCGAGCCGGGCGCGGAGCCGGCGCGGGCGAACGGGCACCGCCGGGCTGCCACGGTCGACGAACCGGACACCGCCGCCACCGACGAGCCGGTGGCGGCCACCGCTGGCAACAGGGACGAGCCTGGCGGGCCTGCCGCGTCGGGCGGCACGGACGAGCCCGACGAGCCGGCGGCGACGGAGGCCGACCGGCCGCGCGGGGCCGGGGACGCGCCGGCGACGACCGGGCCGGCGGTGCCGGACCGACCGGGCGACCACTGGGACCGCCGGGTCGCCAAGGGGCTCGCGTTCCTGCGCCGCCGGCTCTCCGGCGACTACGAGGTCGACGAGTTCGGCTTCGACCCGGAGATCACCGAGGCGGTCTTCCACCCGCTGCTGCGGGTGCTCTACCGGGACTGGTTCCGCACCGAGGTCACCGGCCTGGAGCACGTGCCCGCCGAGGGCGCCGGCCTGGTCGTCGGCAACCACTCCGGCACCGTGGCGCTGGACGCGCTGATCCTCTCGGCCGCCCTGCACGACCAGCACCCGGCCCACCGCTACCTGCGGCTGCTCGGCGCGGACCTGGTCTTCCGGATGCCGGTCGTCTCCGAGCTCGCCCGCAAGACCGGCGGGACGGTCGCCTGCAACCCGGACGCGGAGCGGCTGCTCGGCAACGGCGAGCTGGTCGGCGTCTTCCCGGAGGGCTTCAAGGGCATCGGCAAGCTCTACGCCGAGCGCTACAAGCTGCAACGCTTCGGCCGGGGCGGGTTCGTCTCGGCGGCGCTGCGCACCGGCACCCCGATCGTGCCGGTCGCCATCGTCGGCGGCGAGGAGATCTATCCGATGCTCGCCGACATCAAGCCCCTGGCGCGGCTGCTCAAGCTGCCCTACTTCCCGGTCACCCCGACCTTCCCGTGGCTGGGGCCGCTGGGCATGGTGCCGCTGCCGAGCAAGTGGCTGATCGAGTTCTGCCCGCCGATCCCCACCGCGCACCTGACGGACTCCGCCGACGACCCGCTCGTGGTGTTCAACCTGGCCGACCAGGTGCGGGAGACGATCCAGCAGACCCTGCACAAGCTGCTCGAACGCCGGCCGGACCCGTTCGGCCCGTGACGCGGGCGGCCGGCGACGTCAGCCGTTGCGGCGGCGCCGGTGCAGGGCCATGCCGGCGGTGACCGCCCCGGCCAGCAACCCGGCGGCGGCGGTGGACGGCACCACGATCTTCACGGCGCGCCGGCCGGTGCGGAAGTCGCGTACCTGCCAGCCGCGCTGCCGGGCCTCCCTGAGCAGGGCGGCGTCGGGGTTCACCGCCACCCCCCGACCCACCGTGGAGAGCATCGGCAGGTCGTTGCAGGAGTCGCTGTAGGCGGTGCAGCGGGCCAGGTCCAGCCCCTCCACCGCGGCGAGCTGGGTGACCGCCTCGGCCTTCGCCGGGCCGTGCATCAGGTCGCCGACCAGCCGGCCCGTGTACGCCCCGTCGACCACCTCGGCGACCGTGCCGATCGCGCCGGTCAGGCCCAGCCGGGCGGCGATCACCCGGCCGATCTCCACGGGCGCGGCGCTGACCAGCCAGACCCGTTCGCCGGCGTCCAGGTGCCGCTGGGCCAGCTCACGGGTGCCGCCCCAGATCCGGGGGGCCATCAGCTCGTCGAAGATCTCCTCGGCGAGGCGCTCCACGTCGTCCACCCGCCAGCCCTCGACGAACGCGAGGGCGGCCTCCTTGGCCTGCGACATGTCCCCGGCGTGCTCGGTGGCGAGCAGCCGGAAGCGAAGCTGCTGCCACGCGAACCGGGCCAGGTCGGTCGTGGTGAAGTACTTGCGTGCGGCGAGGCCCCGGGCGAACCAGTAGATCGACGCGCCCTGCATCATCGTGTTGTCGACGTCGAAGAAGGCCGCCGCGGTCGGATCCGGCTGCGGCGGAGCCAGGGGTGCCAGGTCGGTCTCCGCCCAGCCGGCGGTGTGACCGTGGACGTCGGTGCTGACCGTCACCTTGCGGCTGCGGGCCACGCGACCTCCCTCTGCTGACCGGGCGCGGCGTGTGCCTGCCACTGGTCGAGGGTAGCCGGGCGACGGTTGCCGACGGCCGCCCGGCGGGTGAACTGTGGCGTGGACGGCGCGCCGGGCAGGTCAGCGGTCGCCGGGGCAGGTGGCGGGGGCCGGGCCGAGGGAGTCGCTGCCGACGGGGGCGGGCAGGCCGCAGGAGATCGCCGCGCGGAGCGCGTCGGAGCGCTTGCGGGCCGTGTCCAGCAGGGCCAACGAGCGGCGGGTCCGGTCCCGGTCGGCCCGGGTGCCGGCGTCGAGGAGGTCCCCGACCGCCCGCCGCTGCCCGGTGAGGAAGGAGTTGACCGCGTCCAGCGCCGCCAGGTCGGAGCGCTGCGCCGCGGCGGTGGTCAGCAGGCGTACGCCCTGGCGGGTGTCCGCGTCCATGTCGTCCAGCACGGCGCTGTAGCCGTCCCGGTCCCCGCGCAGCGCGGCGGCCTCGGCCAGCCGGGTGCGGGCGAAGTCCAGGAAGAGCTGACCTCGGCTGATGTCCGAGCTGGCCAGCGCGAGCTGGGCCCGTTCCGTCGAGCGCTTCATGCCGTACAGCGCGTCACCGGGGACCGCGTTCTCGCTCGCGGCGGAGATGCCGGAGAGGGCGACCGCGCCGGCCGCGACGCCGACCAGGATGGCGCCGCGGGCGCGGGCCCGGCGGGCGGTGACGGCGGGCAGCAGGCGGCTGCGACCGGTGTCGGCGGCGCCCGGCTCCGGCGCGGCGGCGGTCGCCGGGGCGCCGATGCCCTCGCGTTCGGCCGTGGCCAGCAGCATGGCGCGCAGCCCGGTGCGGAACTCCGGGTCCACCTCGACGGCCGGCGGGGCGGCGCCGAGCCGCTGCCCGACGGCGACGAGCGCGGCGAGCTGGTCGTCGTCGCGGGAACGGACGTGGTGTCGCCGGCCGCCGTTGGCCTCGTCGAGAAGCTGCGCGAAGCGCTCCGCGCGCCGACGGGAGAAGAGGTCGCTGTCCACCGCAGGCACCTCCTCTCGCTGGTCACGGCCGGTCGGCCGCTGTCGTCGCCAGCGACCGGTGACGGCGTGACACCACGGACGAAGGTCGTGGCCGGCCACGCTGCCGGACCTCGGAACCCGGGGGGATGCCGGGGCTACCACCGGTCGCACCCGGAGAAACGGTCCGCACCGGGCATGGGTTACGGGCCCGCCGGGTGCGAAATCACGGAAAGTGATTGCCGTCACGGCGCGGGGAGGGTGGTGAGCTGGGCGAACGGGGATCGACGCCCGTCGGTCCCGTCGCCGGGACTACGGTTGGAAGCCGTCCGGCAGCAGCCGCGCCAGCGCCCGTACCGCGCGGTACTGCAACGCCTTGATCGCGCCCTCGTTCTTGCCCATCGCGCGGGCCGTCTCGGCCACGGAGAACCCCTGCAGGAAGCGGAGCACGATGCACTCCTGCTGCTCGGGGTTGAGCTGCTTGACGGCGCTGAGCAGGGCCACGTTGGTGATGTGCTCGACGACCGCCGCCTCCGGGCTGCCCTCCGGGCCCCGGTCCTCGCGATCGGCGTCCAGCACGTCGCCGGTGGTCACCTCCAGCCGGTAGCGGCCGGACTTGAAGTGGTCGGCCACCAGGTTGCGGGCGATGGTGACCAGCCACGCGCCGAGGTCCCGGCCCTGCCAGGTGAAGCTGCCGATCCGTTTGAGGGCGCGCAGGAAGGTGTCGGAGGTGAGGTCCTCCGCGAGCTGGCGGTTGCCGACCCGGAAGTAGACGAACCGGAACACCGTGTCGACGTACCGGTCGTAGATCAGCCCGAACGCCTCGGACTCGCCCGCCTGGGCGCGCTCGACCAGGGCCCAGACCTCGGTCGCCGGGTCGGACGGGTCCGGTCGGCTGGGGAAGCCCGTCGAGGCGGCGGGGGCGGCGGCGGTCGCCGGCACCGCCGGGATCACGGCCGTCTCCGCGGCCGACTGCTCGGACGCCGTCGACGGTTCCGTCGTGCGGCGGCCCTGCGCCGGCATGGTGGGCCGGGCCGGCGCGACCACCCGGCCGCCGGCCGGCTTGGCGTTGCCCCCCGGTGTCGCGGGACGCGGTGGCGGCTCGTTGTGGTGCGGCCGGTGGCGGACCCGGCTCGACGTGCCCTCGCCGCGGACCGCGAGGCTGCCCGTGTCGTCCAGCGGACCCCGGATGGCGGGTCGCTCGTTGAGCGGGGCGCGGGTCGCCGGGTTGGTCAGGCCGAGCGGCCGTTCCGCGTAACCGAAGGTCGTCACCGCGCCGCCTCCGTTCCGCCGGCGGCGGGCCGCGCTGGTCGGCGCGTCGCCGGCGCGCCGCCACCCGGGCGGTCGGGCAGGGCTGGCTCGGGGCGTGCCGACGGGCGGCAGATCCCCTTGAGGTGCTGGTCCAATGCGCTCACAGGCACGGGGGCCTCCTCGGGCTGAGGGGTGTCGACTCACGGCAAATGGGGTGAGCCGACCCGAGTGATGATAGGGCCAACGTCACCCGCGCGTGGCAAGTCCGTTACACAGGGCGGAAGTATTTCCCGCCCCGTCGCACAAATGGCGGACCGGTTGTCCGTCGCGTGCGGTTGACATTCGGATTGCCGCGTGATCCCGAAGGGATTTCCAGCTCAGCGGGCACGCCGGCCGGCGCGGGGCGGACGGGTGACGCGGGAGTCGACTCAGGAGTGTCCCGCGTGTCGCGGCACGCCGGCGCGTCCCGTACACGGGACTGGATCCGTCTCGTCCGCGCGTCCCGGGCATCCTGTCGACGGGACTCGCCGCGGCGTCGGTGCGCCCGACGGCCCCTCGGGCGCGGCCCGGTCCGTCGCGGGCATGGCCCGAGACCCGGCGCTGTGCCAGACTCAGCCACCGTGCAGGACGCAACCGACAGCATCGCGTCGAACCTCGCCGACCGGGTCCGCCGGGCGGCCGTCGCCCACGGCGACCGACCCGCGCTGCACTGGCGCGAGCGGACCCTGACCTGGTCCGAACTGGACGCCTCGGTGACCGCCGCCGCCCGGGCCCTGGCGGACCTGACCGGGAATCCGCCCGCCGGAACGGCGCCGACCGGGTCCCGGGCCGCCGGGGCGGCGCCGACCGGGTCCCGGGCCGCCGGGGCGGCGCCGACCGGGGCCCCGGCCGCCGGGGCGACGGCGGGCCCGTCCGCCGTCGACCGGCACCCGCCCCGGGTCGCCATCGCGCTGGGCAACTCGCCGGACTTCGTGGTCGGCTACCTGGGCGCGCTGCGCGCCGGGCTGGTGGCGGTGCCGGTCAACCCCGGCCTCACCGCCCCCGAGCTGCGGCACGTGCTGGCCGATTCCGGCGCCTCGGTCCTGATCGGCACCGAGCGGGTGCGCGACCTCGTCGCCGGCGTCGCCGGGGAGCTGCCCGCGCTCACCGCCGTGCACGGCGCCCCGCCAATGACGGACGGCGGGGGTGGGGGCCCGTTCCCCGGCCGAAGCGGCGACGACCTGGCGGTGCTGCTCTACACCTCGGGCACGGAGGGGCGGCCGAAGGGCGCGATGCTCACGCACCGGGCGCTGGCGGCCAACCACGAGCAGGTGGACCGCATCGACCCGCCGGTCGTCGGCCCGGACGACACCGTGCTGCTCGCGCTGCCGCTGTTCCACGCGTACGGGCTGAACTCGGGGCTGGGCGCGGTCGTCCACCATGGCGCGACCGGGGTGCTGGTCGACGACCTCGGCCCCGACGCCGGGCTGGCCGAGATCGCCCGCCGCCGGGTCGGCGTGCTGGTCGGCGTACCGTCGATGGTGGCCGCCTGGTCCACGGCGGACGCCGGTGCGGTCGCCGCGGCGATGGCGTCGGCGCGGGTCGTGGTCTGCGGCGCGGCGCCGCTGGAGCCGGCCGTCGCGGCCCGCTTCGCCGAGGTCGCCGGCCGTCCGGTGCACGTCGGGTACGGCCTGACCGAGACCGCGCCGGTGCTCACCTCCACCCTCGTCGGCGGCGAGCCGAAGGCCGGCTCGATCGGCCGCCCGCTGCCCGGCGTCGAGTTGCGCCTGGTCGGGACGGACGGGGCCGACCTGTGGCGCGACGGCGTGGCCGAGCCGGACGAGGACGCCGACGAGCTGGACCTCTCCGACGCCGCGCCGGGCACGGACCCGGGCCAGATCGTGGTGCGCGGGGCGAACCTCTTCTCCGGGTACTGGCCGGACGGCCGGGGCGGGCCGGACGCCGACGGCTGGTGGGCCACCGGCGACGTCGGGTACGCCGACTCCGACGGCGACCTCTTCCTGGTCGACCGGGTCGGCGAGCTGATCCTGGTCAACGGGTTCAACGTGTACCCGCGCGAGGTCGAGCTGGTGCTCTCCGCCCATCCCGGCGTGGCCGAGTCGGCGGTACTGGGTGTGCCGCACCCGCGGACCGGCGAGACTGTCCGGGCGTACGTGGTGCCGGCGCCGGGGCGCCCGGTCACGGGCGAGGAACTGCTCGCCCACTGCGCCCGCAACCTGGCCCGGTTCAAGTGCCCGACCGCCGTCGAGTTCGTCGACGAGCTGCCGCACTCGGTGATCGGCAAGGTACGCAAGACCCTGCTCCGGCCGGCGTCGTCCCCGGCGGCACCGGTGCCGTCGCCGGCGGCGTCGCCGGAGAACCGTCCGCCGGCCCCGGCCGGCACCAGCACCACGGAGGAGACCGATGCGTGAGCCCCGACTCACCCTGATCACCCGGCCCGGCTGCCACCTCTGCGAGGACGCGAAGGCGGCGCTGGACCGGGTGGTGGCGGTCACCGGGGACCGGTGGACCGAGAAGGACGTCACCGACGACATCGAGCTGGAACGCGAGTACGGCGACCGCCTGCCGGTGGTGCTGCTCGACGGCAAGGAGCACGGCTACTGGCGGGTGGAGGAGGAGCGGCTGCTGCGGGACCTGACCACCCCGCAGCTGTAGCGCCGCCGGGGTCGCCGGGCCGGCAAGGGCGGGTCGGTGACGCCGGTTATGGTGCTGCGATGACCCCTGCGCACCGTCACCTGGTCTGGGACTGGAACGGCACCCTGCTCAACGACCTCGACCTGGTGGTCGCCTCCACCAACGTCGCCTTCGCCAGCGTCGGCGGGCCCGCGGTGACCGCCGACGAGCACCGGGTCAGGTTCCGCCGGCCGATCGCCGACTACTACGCCGAGGTGCTCGGCCAGGCGGTCGACGACGACGAGTTCGGCCGGCTGGACCGGATCTTCCACGACGCGTACCGGACCGGGCTGACCACCTGTGAGCTGGCGCACGACGCCACGGTCGCGATGGCGGCGTGGCGGGGCAACCAGTCCCTGCTCTCGATGTGGTTCCACGAGGAGCTGGTGCCGACGGTGCGGACGTACGGGCTCAGCGGGCACTTCGTCCGGGTGGACGGGCTGCGGGCCACCGTCGGCGGCGACCGCAAGGCCGAGTCCCTCCGCAACCACCTGGCCGAGCTGGGCGTGGCCGGCCGGGACGTGGTGCTGATCGGGGACTCCGTCGACGACGCCGACGCCGCCCTGTCGGTGGGCGGTCGCGCCGTGCTCTACACCGGCGGGTTCACCGACCCGGCCCGCCTGCGCGCCTCCGGTCACCCGGTCGCCGACACCCTCACCGAGGCCGTGGCCCTGGCGGCCGCCCTGCCCTGACCGGCGGGGTCAGTTGCGCAGGTAGGCGAGGACGGCCAGGACCCGGCGGTGCTGCTCCGTGTCGGGCGGGAGCTGGAGCTTGGTGAAGATGTTCCGGACGTGCTTCTCGACGGCGCCGTCGGTGACCACCAGGGTGCGCGCGATCGCCGTGTTCGAGCGGCCCTCGGCCATCAGGGCGAGCACCTCGCGTTCGCGCGGGGTGAGTTCGCGCAGCGGGTCGTCGCGGCGGCGCCGGGCGAAGAGCTGGCCGACCACCTCGGGGTCGAGCACCGTCCCGCCGGCGGCCACCCGGTCCAGGGCGTCGAGGAACTCGTCGATCGCGGCCACCCGGTCCTTGAGCAGGTAGCCGATCCCGCCCCCGCCGCCGCCGGTCGTGGCGAGCAGGTCGTCGGCGTACGACACCTCGACGTACTGGGAGAGGACCAGGATCGGGGTGCGGGGCACCAGCCGCCGGGCCTCCACCGCCGCGCGCAGTCCCTCGTCGGTGTGCGAGGGCGGCATCCGGACGTCGACGATCGACACGTCCGGCCGGTGCGTGACGACCGCCGCCACCAGCGCCTCGCCGTCGGCGACGGCGGCCACCACCTCGTGCCCCCGCTCGCTGACCAGCCGGACCAGGCCTTCCCGGAGCAGCACGGCGTCATCCGCGATCACGATCCGCATGGTTGAGTTGTCTACCACGTCGGGGTCACAGCGGGAGTTCCGCGCGGATTTCGGTGGGCCCGCCGACGGGGCTGACCACGTCTAGCCGGCCACCGGCGGCGCGCACCCGGTCGGCGATGCCGACCAGCCCGTGCCCCTTGGCCAGGTGGGCGCCGCCCTGGCCGTCGTCGCCGACGCCCACCTCCAGCCGGCCGTCGCGCCGGGCCACGGTGACGTGGCACTCGGTCGCCCGGCTGTGCTTGGCGACGTTGGTCAGCGCCTCGGCCACGACGAAGTACGCCGTGCTCTCCACCGCCGGGTCGAGCCGGCCGGCGGGGCTGCCCAGCTCCGGGTCCACCCGCAGCTCGATCGGGATCAGGCCGCGCCCGGCCAGCGCCGCCAGGGCGCTGGGCAGGCCCCGGTCGACCAGGATCGGCGGCGCGATGCCCCGGGACAGGGCGCGCAGCTCGGCGAGCGTCTCCCGGGTCTGGGTGACCGCCTCGTCCAGGGTCCGCGCCGCGGCGTCGGGGTCGGTGGCGAGCTGCTGGCGGGCCCGGCTGAGGTCCATGGCGAGCCGGACCAGGCGCTGCTGCGGGCCGTCGTGGATGTCCCGCTCCAGCCGGCGCAGCGCGCTCGCCTCGGCGGACACGGCGGCCCGCTTCTGCTCCTCCAGCACGGTGATCCGGTTGCGCATCTCCGCCACGCCGGTGAGCATGGCCCGGCCGAAGCTCGCCTGGAGCAGCGCGCAGCCGCGGGCCACGATCGGCAGGGTGATCAGGAAGAACAGCCCGATCGCGGTGTGCAGCCCGATCCGGGCGACGGTCGAGTCGCCCAGGCCGAGGAGTTGGGGGAGGCCGACGTCCTCCGGGTCGCCGTGCGGCAGTGCCCAGTCGTACGCCCAGTAGAGCGATCCGGCGACGGCGCCGGCCCACCAGACCAGCGTGACCGCGAAGGTGGCGACGGCCACGACCAGCTTGAGGATGCCGTGCGCCAGGTCGAGCCAGGACTGCGCGTCCCCCATGGGCACGAAGATCCGCCGCCAGGCGCTGGCCCCGGGCTCGGGGAGCCGGTACTGCGGGCGGATCCGGGACTGGTGCAGCACGGCAGGGAGGCGGAGCCGCTCGATGTCGGCCAGCCCCCGGGCGGCGTACAGGGTGCCGCTGAGGACGGGCAGGCCGATCACCGTCACCACCAGCCCGAGGCCGGCCGCGAGGCCGACCAGCAGGACCACGAAGCTGGCCAGGGCCAGGGGGAGGCCGAGCAGCACGTAGCCGGAGTCCAGGAGGAGTTGACGGGAGATGGTCGGCGCCGGCGCGGGCGGGTCGGCGGCGACGGGTACGGCGGTCATACGACGAGGCTAGGCAGCGCGGAGGTGCCCGACCCATCCCGTCGGCCGGCCTCTCCGGCGTAGGGCTGTCCCTACCGCGACCCTCCGGGCGGCGCCCGCCGGCCGCGACGGGCGCCCCCCGGGGCCCGACCGGAGTGGGCCCCGGTGCCGGCGCGGTCGGGCCCCGCCGGCACCGGCGTGACGTAATCGGCGGCGAGCCGCGCTCGCGCGATTGGTCAGAGAAGTCGTAATTGAGCAATAATCGCCGAGCGGCGCCGGCGGAGGCCGCTGTATCGATCTTGCGGGATGGAGGGCCAGGTGGAGCCGCGTCGCGAGCTGTCAAGATCGCGATTTGTGCACGCCTTCACAAGCGCCTACTCTGTAGTTCCGACGCGCCCTGCTAGCACAGCCGGCAATCTCGGTCGCCAGCGGGAGTCCCGAAACGGCCGGCCGCTGGAGCTGGCCGAGGATCGCACCGCACGGAGTCTCATGAGTCAGCACCGTCACCCTGGCGCGCCCGGCCGCGCCGGTGCCGTACCGGCGCTCCCGGACCTGCCCGAGGCGACCGTCGCGCGGCTCCCCGAATACCTCCGTGCCCTGCACAACCTGGCCGAAAGCGGTCACGAGACCGTGTCCAGCGAGGGGCTGGCGAGCGCCGCGGGGGTGAACTCGGCGAAGCTCCGCAAGGACCTCTCGCACCTCGGCTCGTACGGCACCCGGGGCGTCGGCTACGACGTGGCGCTGCTGGTCGACCAGATCGAGTTCGTGCTCGGGCTCACCCAGCGCCGCGCGGTCGCCCTCGTCGGCGTGGGTAATCTCGGTCACGCCCTGGCCGGCTACGACGGCTTCGCCAGCCGCGGCTTCCGGATCGCCGCGCTGTTCGACGCCGACCCCGAACGCGTCGGCGAGGAGATCAGCGGGCTGGTCGTCCGGCACATCGACGAGCTGCCCCGGGTCGCCGTCGAGGAGTCCATCGCCATCGGCGTGATCGCCACCCCGGCCCCGGCCGCCCAGGCGGTCGCCGACCAGCTCGTGGCCGTCGGTGTGACGAGCATCCTGAACTTCGCTCCGTGCGTACTCTCGGTCCCGGAGGGGGTCGACGTGCGCAAGGTCGACCTGGCCATAGAGCTGCAGATCCTGTCCTTCCACGAGCACCGCAAGGCATCGCTGACCGCGCTTCCCGCCACCGGCGGGTCCGCCCTCACCGCCCTGCCCGGCGGGCTCGCGGTCACCGAACCCCAGGAGGCGATCGGCACGTGAAACTGCTCGTCGTCGGTGCGTCCTACCGCACCGCTCCCGTCGCCACGCTGGAGCAGCTCGCGGTCGCCCCCGCCGATCTCACCCGCACCCTGGACCGCCTGGTCGCGCAGCCGTACGTGACCGAGGCCGTGCTCGTCTCCACCTGCAACCGGGTGGAGGTCTACGCCGCCGTGTCCGGATTCCACGGCGGTCTCGGCGACATCTGCGCCGTGCTGGCCGAGCAGGCCGGGTGCCAGCCGGCCGGGCTCGCCAACCACCTCTACGTGCACTTCGACGCCGCCGCGGTGGACCACGTCTTCCGGGTCGCCGCCGGGCTGGACTCGATGGTCGTGGGCGAGGCGCAGATCCTCGGCCAGCTGCGCGACGCGTACCACTCAGCGACCGGGGCCGACACCGCCGGGCGCCTGCTGCACGAGCTCATGCAGCAGGCGCTGCGGGTCGGCAAGCGCGCCCACGCGGAGACCGGCATCGACCGGGCGGGTCAGAGCGTGGTGACCGCCGCGCTGGAACTGGCCGCCGAGCACCTCGGCAGCGACCTGGCCGGCCGCCCGGCGCTGGTGGTCGGGGCGGGCGCCATGGGCTCGCTGGGCGTGGCCACGCTGTCCCGGCTGGGCGCCGGGCCGCTCACCGTGACCAACCGGGGCGCCGACCGGGCCGTCCGGCTGGCCGAGGCGTACGGGGCCGGCGCGACGCCGATGACGGAACTCACCACCGCGCTCTCCACAGTGGACATCGTAGTGGCCGCCACCGCGGCCACGGAAGCGGTCCTCACCCGCGAGGTGGTCACCCGGGCGCTCGCCGGGCGCGACCCCCGGCGGGGGCCGCTGGTCCTGCTCGACCTGGCCGTGCCGCGCGACGTGGCGGCCGGCGTGGCCGAGCTGCCCGGCGTCGAGGTGATCGACATCGACCGGATGGCGGCGCTGCTCGCCGACGGTCCCGCCGCCGCCGACGCCGCCGCCGTCGAGCGGATCGTGGCCGGCGAGGTCGACGCCTTCCTCACCTGGCTGCGCGGGGCCGACGTGGCGCCGACCGTGGCCGCCCTGCGCGGCCGCGCCGACGACGTGGTCACCGCCGAGCTGCGCCGGCTCGCCCAGCGCCGCCCGGACCTCACCGACGACCAGCGCGCCGAGGTGGCCCGGACGGTGCACCGGGTGGTCCAGCGGCTGCTGCACCAGCCCACCGTGCGGGTCCGCCAGCTCGCCGCGGAGCCCGGCGGCGACCAGTACGCGGCCCTGCTGCGCGAGCTGTTCGACCTCCAGGTGCCGCAGACGTCGCCGGTCGACACCGTCCCCGACGTCGTGGACAGCGACGTCGTACCGCCGTTCGGCCTCGCCGACTTCCCGTCGTCGGCCGGCCCGGCCGACGTCCCGCCCACCGGAGGTGAGCGATGAGCACGCCCCTGCGCCTCGGTACCCGGGGCAGCAAACTGGCGATGGCCCAGTCCGGCCATGTCGCCGAGGCCCTGACCGCCGCCACCGGCCGCCCGGTCGAGCTGGTCGAGGTGGTCACCGCCGGTGATCGATCCTCCGCGCCGGTGCACCGGCTCGGCGTCGGCGTCTTCGTCTCCGCCCTGCGCGACGCGCTGATCGCCGGCACCATCGACTTCGCCGTGCACTCCTACAAGGATCTGCCCACCGCCACGGCGGCCGGGCTGCACATCGCGGCGGTGCCGATCCGGCAGGACCCGCGGGACGCGCTGGTCGCCCGCGACGGCCGGACGCTCGCCGAGCTGCCGCCCGGCGCGACCGTCGGCACCGGCGCGCTGCGCCGCATCGCCCAACTGCACGCCCTCGGGATGCAGCTGGAGGTCGCCCCGATCCGGGGCAACGTCGACACCCGCCTCGCCCGGGTGCTCGGCCCGGAGGCCGACCTGGACGCCATCGTCCTGGCCCGGGCCGGGCTGGCCCGGCTGGGGCGGACCGAGGTGATCACCGAGACGCTCGACCCGATGCTGATGCTGCCCGCACCCGCCCAGGGCGCGCTGGCGGTGGAGTGCCGGATCGACGACCCGGACGTTGTCGAGCTGCTCGCCGTGCTCGACCACGCACCGTCCCGCGCCGCGGTCGTCGCGGAGCGGGCGCTGTTGGCCACCCTGGAGGCCGGATGCTCCGCTCCGGTCGCCGCCTACGCCGTCGTCGCCGAAGGCGAGCCAACCGGCTCGGGTGCCGAGGGCGATGTTGTCCAGGAGATCTACCTGCGCGGGGCGGTGATCAGCCCGGACGGCTCGCGAGACCTCCGGCTGTCCCGCACCGGAACGCCCGCCGACGCGGCGGAGATCGGCAAGGCACTCGCCGCCGAACTCCTCGACCTCGGCGCCGACTCGATCCTCGGCCAAGAAGGACACGCCGGCCCGGGGACCCAGCAATTTGGGAGCACAGAATGACCCGCACCCGTAAGCCCGTAGGCCGCATCGCGTTCGTCGGGGCCGGTCCCGGCGACCCGGGCCTGCTGACCCGCCGGGCGCACGACGCCCTGGTCGACGCCGACCAGGTGGTGTACGACCGGGGAGTCCCCGAGTCGCTGCTCGACGCCGTCCGTGCCCAGGCCAAGTCCGACGCCCAGTTCACCCCGGCCGAGGGCGCGCCGGGCGACGTGGCGAAGGTGCTGATCTCGGCGGCCCGGTCCGGGCTGAACGCGGTGCACCTGGTCGCCGGCGACCCGTTCGGCCACGAGTCGGTGGTCCGGGAGGTGCAGGCGGTCGCGCGTACCGCCGCGCACTTCGAGGTGGTCCCGGGCGTCGGCCAGGCGGAGGGTGTGGCGACCTACGCGGGCGTGCCGCTGCCCGGCGTACGCACGGCGGCCGACGTCGAGGACGTCAGCACGCTGGACTTCGATGCCCTCGCCGCGGCCGTCGGCCGGGGCTCGCTGGCCCTGGCCGTGGACGCCGGCGACCTCGCCGCGATCCGGGACGGGCTGCTCGCTGCCGGGGTGGACGGCGCCACCGGCGTCGGGGTGACCGGGGACGGCACCGGCGAGACGCAGTACACCACCACGTCGACCGTGGACTCCTTCGTCGCGGCGGCGCTCGGCTTCACCGGCCGGGTCGTGCTCACCGTCGGCGAGGGTGTCGGCCAGCGGGACAAGCTGAGCTGGTGGGAGAACCGGCCGCTGTACGGCTGGAAGGTCCTCGTGCCCCGCACCAAGGAGCAGGCCGGCGTGATGAGCGCGCGGCTGCGCGCGTACGGGGCCATCCCCTGCGAGGTGCCGACGATCGCGGTCGAGCCGCCGCGGACCCCGGCCCAGATGGAGCGGGCGGTCAAGGGCCTCGTCGACGGCCGGTACGCCTGGGTGATCTTCACCTCGGTCAACGCGGTCCGCGCCGTCTGGGAGAAGTTCGCCGAGCACGGCCTCGACGCCCGGCACTTCGGCGGCGTCAAGATCGCCTGCATCGGCGAGGCGACTGCCGACGCCGTCCGCGCGTTCGGCATCCAGCCCGAGCTGATCCCGTCGGGGGAGCAGTCCTCCGAGGGGCTGCTGGCCGAGTTCTCGCCGCACGACGAGATCCTCGACCCGGTCGGCCGGGTGCTGCTGCCGCGCGCCGACATCGCCACCGAGACCCTCGCCGCCGGGCTCACCGAGCGCGGCTGGGAGGTCGACGACGTGACCGCGTACCGGACGGTCCGGGCCGCCCCGCCGCCCGCCGAGATCCGGGACGCGATCAAGTCCGGTGGCTTCGACGCGGTGCTCTTCACCTCGTCCTCCACGGTCCGGAACCTGGTCGGCATCGCGGGGAAGCCGCACGCGCGTACCGTTGTTGCAGTGATCGGGCCCAAGACGGCGGAGACGGCGACGGAGTTCGGCCTGCGGGTCGACGTCCAGCCGCCGCACGCCTCGGTCCCCGACCTGGTGGAGGCGCTCGCCGCCTACGCCGTCGAGCTGCGCGAGAAGCTCGCCGCCATGCCGGCGAAGCAGCGTCGCGGCTCGAAGGTGCAGGGGCCGACCGCCCTGAGGTTCCGGTAGTCGTCTCAGCAGGAGGCCCGTGATGCCGTACCCCGAGATCCGGCCCCGCCGGCTGCGCCGCAACGCGGCGCTCCGGCGGCTGGTGTCCGAGACCCGCGTCGACCCGGCCGAGCTGGTCGTGCCGATGTTCGTCAAGGAGGGGCTGACGGAGCCGCGGGCGATCGCGTCGCTCCCGGGGGTGCTCCAGCACTCCCGGGACTCGCTCCGCAAGGCCGCGGTCGAGGCCGTCCAGGCGGGCGTCGGCGGCATCATGCTCTTCGGGGTGCCGGCGCGGCGGGACGCCACCGGGTCCGGCGGGATCGACCCGGACGGCATCCTCAACGTCGCGATCCGTGACGTCGTGGCTGAGGTTGGCGACGCCACGGTGCTGATGAGCGACCTCTGCCTGGACGAGTTCACCTCGCACGGGCACTGCGGCCTGCTCACCCCCGACGGCGGCGTGGACAACGACGCCACGCTGGCGGCGTACGCCGAGATGGCGGTGGCCCAGGCCGCCGCCGGGGTCGGGGTGGTCGGGCCGTCCGGGATGATGGACGGCCAGGTCGGCGTGGTGCGCCGGGCGCTCGACGCCGCCGGCCACCAGGACGTGGCCGTCCTCGCGTACGCCGTCAAGTACGCCTCGGCCTTCTACGGTCCCTTCCGCGACGCGGTGGAGTCGGCGCTGGAGGGCGACCGGCGCACCTACCAGCAGGACCCGGCGAACCTGCGGGAGTCGCTGCGCGAGGTCGAGCTGGACGTCGCCGAGGGCGCCGACATGGTGATGGTCAAGCCGGCGCTGCCGTACCTCGACGTGGTGTCGGCGGTCCGCGCGGCGGTCGACGTCCCGGTCGCGGCCTACCAGGTCTCCGGCGAGTACGCGATGGTCGAGGCGGCCGCCGCGAACGGCTGGATCGACCGGGAGCGGGTGATGCTGGAGACGCTCACCTCGATCCGCCGGGCCGGTGCGCAGATCATCCTCACCTACTGGGCGGTCGAGGCCGCCCAGCTCCTCCGCCAGCGCTACTGAAGCCCTGCTGAAGCCCTACTGACGCCCCCGGCCAGCGTCCCGTTCACGGTAGGGCGCACGGCGTCCCGTTCACGGCACCACCTGGCTTTCCGACATGCGGGGGTCGGGCACCGGCGTCACAGACGCCACGCCGCGCCCGGCCGGACAGAGAAGTCGGCACGGACCGGTTCCGCCCGGTCGCGCTGGACGCAGCCCGACCCACGACCCGCGACCGGCGGCCGGCGACCGGCGACGGCGCGCCACTGCCGGCTCACAGCATGCGTACCCGGTCCACGCATGCTGTTTCCGTTACCCAGAGCGATCAATCCAAGCGAGTCGTGACCCCCTCTCTCGAACGCTTTGCTCTGCACCCAGATACGCGCCGGTAACCGAGAGTGTCTGTTGCGTATGCGGGTGCAGAGCAAAGGGCGCATCGAGGGTTGCTGCCTCCTCGGGGCGTTCTTTGGATATGTGCTGGTCAGGGTGGTGATCAGTCAGATCGTCGGTCGCGAAGCTCGGTCGAGGGCGTCAGTGCCATTACTTACAGTCACACGGTGGCGTCCGGTTGGGGCTGTCACCCAGCGTGAGGGTTTGGTGAGGTCGACGGGAGTCGCCCCGGCCGAAGTGGGTGCTGTCGGTTCTCCACAGGTAGCTGGGTTGTCCACAGGCCGGGGAGGCGGGATTGCGAACGGGCCCGCACGGCCGGGACCGTGACGGGATGACCGACATTTCCGCCGCACCATGGGCCGACGGCCGGCCGTCCCCTGATGATCAGCCCGGCTGCGACGATCAGCCCGGCTGCGACGATCAGCCCGGCTCCGACGATCAGCCCGTGCTGCTGACCGAGCCGTTCGACATTCCGTGGCCCGCCGCCGGCATCGTCCGTGCGATCCGGCGTCGCGCCGACCTGAGCCAGCGGGAGCTGGCTCGGTGGGCGGGGGTGCACCACGCCACCGTGGGGCGGATCGAGGCGGGTCGGCTGGTGCCCAGCATCCTGCTCCTGCGCCGCGTCATCGGGGTCGCCGGGTTCCGGCTGGCGGTGGTCGACGAGTTCGGGCGGGTGCTGAAACCGATGCGGGACCGCGACGACACCCGCGACGGGGCGGAACGCCGCTACCCGTCGCACCTCGACACCATCCTGGACCCCGAGCCCGGGGAGTGGTGGGCGGACCTCTACGGGCTGGCCCGCCCGCCGGAGACGTTCTACCGCAATCGCGCCGTCCGGGACGCCATGCGGCGGCGCAGCCAGTGGGAGGTCCGGGTGGCCAAGTACCGCAACGTGCCCCCGCCGCCGCGCGCGTGCGGGCACGATCGCCGGTTACCGTGAACCCATCGTCCCCGCCGGCCCATTGCCCCGTGAAAGGGCCGACGGCCCGCCCGCCAGGTGCTTCCTGGCGGGCGGGCCGTCGGTACGCGCAGCCGGAGGGGCTGTCCGGGCGACGTCAGTCGTCGTCGGCGATGGTGCCCACCGCGACCGGGTCGGCGATGCGCAGCCCCGGCACGCCCGTCACCAGCAGCGTCAGCTTCTCGTCCGCCTCCCGCTTGCGGTCACCGCGCACAGTCACCGGGAAGGCCAGCGAGGTCTGCCCGGCGGCCAGGACCTTGCAACCGACGTAGGGGTCGTAGTCGGCGCCGGCCTGGGCCGTGGTGCCGTACGTGGCGGCGCAGAGCAGCACCGGCTGGGACAGCGGTCGCGAGACGGTGACCGTGAAGTTCAGCGGGTGGGTGCCCCGGTCGCCCTCGGCCACCGACACGTCCCCGACGCTGAGCGAGGCCCGCGACCGGAACCGGGCCACCTGCGGGTCGTGGTCGCTGGAGCCGCGCGTGCCGTCACCGGCGTGCTCGGCCGGCCAGTCGGCGTTGATGTGCGCCGCCCGCATCTGGACCAGGTCCCGGTGCAGCGCGCCGTTCACGAACAGGTGGTCCAGCGTCTGCGCCTGCCCCTCGAAGCTGTACGAGTAGGCGGACGACGGGGCGTCGGCGAGCAGATCGTCCCAGAGGTTGCGCATGCCGGCCTCGTACAGCGGCCCGAGCTGGTCCGACGGGGTGGGCTCCGCAGCCGTGGCGATCGGGTCGTCGGGGCGGGGGAAGACGTTCAGGTCCCCGCCGTACACCACCCGTGCGTCCGGGTCCGACGCCTCGATCGCCGTGACGATCGCGGCCCCGTACGCGGCCTGCTCCCGGCGCTGCCCGACCCGGCTGTCCGGCCCCGAGGAGTAGTGGTTGCTCGCGGCCCACAGGGTGTATCGCTCGGTCGACCCGGGCGCGGCGGCCACGGTGAACTTGCCGAGCTGCGGAGCACGGGTGAAGACGTTGTCGCCGTCCTTGCCGGTGGACGTGTCCACGTCGGCGGGAAGCACCGCGTTGAGCGCCTTCGGGTTCTGCACGTCCGCGTTGCCCGGCAGCCCCGCGCCGCGATACTGCACCGTCGGCGCCGAACCCAGCAGCGGGTCGCCGGCGGTCGCCTCGGCCAGCGACACCCGGTCGGTGCGGTAAAGGAACGCGGCGGTGATGCCCCGCGCGTCCGCGCCGCTGCGGTCGTACGCGGCCGCGTAGGCCGGGCCGCCGCTCGCCGCGATGGTCAGCGCCAGGTCCTGGAGGGAGTCCGGCGCGCCGTCCGCGTCGTTGGTGGTGCCGCACACCAGCTCACCGCCGGAGACCGCGCAGATGTCCTGGTCCTCCGCCTCCTGCACGAGGATCAGGTCGGGCGAGTGCAGGTCGGTGGTGATCTGGTCGGCCAGCGCGGCGAGCTGGTCGCGGTACTCCTGCTCGCTGCCGGGGACGTAGTCGAACGGCGGGCGTACCCCGGTGCAGCCGGCGTTGCCGGCGAAGTCGCAGCCGTCGAACGGGTCGTCGCGGTAGTCGTACAGGTTCTCGACGTTGTAGGTCGCGACCGCGACCTCCTCCGACCGCTTGGCCGGCTGCGGCGGGTTGTTCGTGGACGGGTCGGTCCCGCCGGTGAACTCGGCCCGCTCGACCTGCACGCCGTACTTCTCGAACGAGTAGTAGAGGCCACCGACCGCGTCGGCGGTCAGCGTGTCGAAGGTGCGGGCGGGCGGGAGCAGCGCGCCGCTGTCGCCCGTGGTGCCCTTGACGCCCATGCTGCCGAGCAGGATGCGCTGCCCGTTGCCGTCGTCGAAGCGGCGGCTCGGGTCGTTGTCCAGCGGGTGCGCGTCCCGGAACACCCGGCGGGCGTACGGGTCGGCGCGGTCCAGCAGCGGGTCGTCCCGGTCGATCACGAAGATCTCGCCGTCGGCGGTGGAGGCGAAGACGTTCCGCCCGCTCACGGCGCCGCTGCCGGCCCGCACCCGCAGCCGGGTGCCCTCGTGCCGCTCCCAGAACCGCTGCGCGTCGGCCAGTTCGACCGGCGGCACCGCGTCGGTCACCTCGACCTCGGCGTTCACGTCGACGCCGGAGGCGAGCTTGCGCACCAGCGACGCGCCGGAGAGCTGGGTGAAGTTGAAGTACTCGGAGACCCGGGCCCGGAGCACCACCTCGTCGCCGACCGTCGGCACGTAGCCGCCGATGAGCGAGGTGAACGAGCCCATGAAGACGAAGATGCCGTCCGAGCTGGTCGGGTCGCCGTCGGTGGCGCCGGACCGGCTCTGCAGGAAGAAGCCGCGCTGGTCCCGGCCCGACGAGTCACGCGCCAGGGTGAGCTGGGTGATCACGCCGCGCACGTCGTACAGCGTGCTGCTGGTGCCGTTGCCGGACGCCGGCGCGAGCGGGGACCGGTCGGCCGGGCCGGACTCGCCGTCGGTTGTCGGACCCTGCACCTCGCCGACCGTCAGCTCGCGGGTGACCTGCACGGCGAGGGTGCAGGTGGCGGTGCCGCCGTCCGCGTCGGTCGCGGTCAGCACCACCGTGTACGCCCCGGCGGCCAGGTCGGCGCTCGCGGCGACCGTGGCCCGGGCGGTGCCGCCGACCGCGTCGGCCGGGGTGACGGCCGTGCGGCTGACGGAGCCGGTGGCCGGGGTCGGGCTGACCGAGGTGACCGCCAGGTCGACGATCCGGTCGTCGGCGTCGGTGGCGGTGACCTCCCGGGTCGCCGCCGTGCCGGCCGGGGTGACCAGCGCCGGGCCGCAGGTGAGCGTCGCCGGCGCGTCGACCGGGCCGCCCCCGTCGACGGTGTGCGCGCCGAGCCCGTCGAACGTGTCGACCGGGAAGCCGGCCCACTGGGCGGCCGGGTCGAACGCGTCCGAGGGGTCGGTGTCGCCGGACGTCACGGCGGGCAACCGGCGCAGGGTGTTGTTCTCGGTGCTGGTGACACCGGTGCCCCACTCGGTGCCCGGGTCGACGCCGACCTGGCCGATCGAGTCGAGCACGGTGCCGCCCCGGCGCAGCACGATCGCGTCGTCGCCGTTGAACAGGCCGGCTGTCGTGGTCTGGTCGGCCCGGTCCAGGATCGCCGGCGCGGCCGAGGCGGAGGCGAAGACGAAGACGTCGCCGGCCGCGACGGTCCCGGTCAGCGCCACGCTCGTCGGGGTGGTGGAGCCGTTGAAGTGCAACTGGAGCTGGTAGCCGCCGGCGGCCAGGTCGACGGTGGCGCCGGTGCCGTTGAACAGCTCGATCGCCTTGTTGTTCGACGAGCCTTCGACGTACTCCGAGATGAACAGGTCGGTGGGCGCGGCGCTGGCCGCGGTGGGTGCGACGCCGACAGCCGCGACGGTCACGGCGGCGGTGGCGGTCGCGAGCGCGGCAAGAGTGCGGCGCGGGCGCATGGGGCCTCCACGATGGGTGGACGGGGAACTAACGCACGTTAAGGGGCTCCGCTGACCGTCGTCCATCCCCCACCGGTCGGTTTCGTGAACTCTCCGGTCAGCGTCCGGCGTCGAGGCGGTGCACCAGCTCGGCCACGTCGACGCTGTATTCACACCACTCGCGGTCCGCACGGTAGCCCAACTCGGCGTTGACCTTGAGCATGGCCTCGTTGGCCTGTGCGTTCCAGGTCTGCACCTCGGTCAGCCTCGGCTCCGCCGAGCGCAGCTCCAGCAGCATCCGCGCCTTGATCGCCCGGTCGATGCCGTAGCCCCGGTGGTCCTGCACGACGATGGTGTCGTACTGGTCGGCGCGGGTGGGGTGCTGGGCGGGCACCACCACCTCGGTCAGGCCGGCCACCTCCCCGGTCTGCTCGTGGAGGGCGAGCACGATGTAGGGCTTCATGCCCCGCCGGTGCAGGCAGTCCAGGCTGTCCCGCAGCCGCTGCGGGTCGTACGAGCTGGGGCGCAGCTCGCCGTCGTCGACGTCGCGCACCTCCGCCTTGGCCCGCGCGTACGCGTCGATCAGGTCGTCCGGCGGTCCGCCGGGGCAGAACTCCAGGTGGTAGCCCGCGCCGATGCCGGTGGCCATCTCGGACAGCTCGGCCCAGTCCACCGCGGACAGGTCGAGCACGCTTCGGGTCTCGACGTATTCCTTCGAGAAGCCGAGCGACTCGTAGAAGGCGACGGCCGGCGTGTCGCCGACCACCTCGACCCCGATCGACTGGAAGCCCTCCTGGTAGGCCCGCCGGGCGGCCACCAGGACCAGGTCACGGCCGAGCCCGCTGCGCCGCCGGGAGGGGTGCACCAGCACCTCCAGCACGCCGATGTCGCCGAGCAGGAGCACGTTCACCTGGCCGAGGATCGGCCCCGGCGCCCCACCGGCGGCCAGCTCCGCCTGGGCGACCCAGGAGATCCGCCGCTCGCCGGGCATCACCTCGGAGAGGTATTCCCGCAGGGAACTCTCCCGCCACGGTGGATCCTGCGGCAGGTCGACCGCCAGGACCGCGTTGAGCGTGTCCAGCAGCGACGCGATCTCGGCGGACGACGCGGTCCTGGGGTCCCACTCGCGCACCATCACCTGTCTAGCTTGCCGCTAACCGCTGCCCGGGGGAAGTGTCCGGTTCTCCAATGTATGCGGACGATCACTTCACGTGCGGCTGGCCTGTCCGTACCGGTTGGCGGTGTCGAAGACGTCCTGGGCGTACCGGCGGACGTCGTTGTACGACAGGATCGCGTTCCACCAGTCGGCCGGGATGGTGAGGTTCCGGCTGCCCTTGCAGAGGTAGTTGCCGGCGGCGAGCGCGGCGTCGTCCAGGTCGTGCGGGTCCTTGACGCCGTCGTTGTCGGCGTCCGCCCCGATCTCCTGCCAGGTGGTGGGGATGAACTGCATCGGCCCGATCGCACGGTCGAAGGTGGTGTCCTTGTCCAGCCGGCCGCCGTCGGTGTCGGGGATGCGCATCCGGTTGCCCTGCCCGTCCAGCGGCAGGCCGATGATCTCGGGCAGCGCCTTGCCGTCCTGCCCGAGCCGGGCGTTGTTGGCCTGGCCGTGCCCGGACTCGACGAAGCCGATGGCCGCCAGCGTGGTCCAGCTCAGGCCGCAACTGCGGTTGGTCTGGGCGAGCACCAGCTCGGCGTAGCCGTACGCCTGCATGGCCACCGGCGAGATGCCGACCTTCGGCCCGACCTGCGCGGCCCAGCCGGCGAGGGCGTCCGACGGCCGGCCGGTGGTCAGCCCGCCGGCGGCCGGGCCGGTCGGCACCGTGCCCAGCGGCGGCACCGTCTGGGTGGGCAGCGGCAGCCCGCCGGGCAACGGCTCCTGCGGGCCGGCCGTCGGCGCGACGGAGGCGGCGTCGGCGACCGGGCGGGGCGCGCGGACCGTCGCGGGCACCAGCAGCGCGCCCGCCGCGGCGGTCGCCGCGACCAGGGCGAGCAGGAACACCCCGGGCAGGGTGAGCCGCCCGCTGGGGCGCCGCGACCAGTCCCGGGTCGCCCGGACCGCGGCTGCCGCCGCCTGGCGAGGCGGCGGCAGGCGTACGGCGTGCGCGAAGGGCACCCGGCGCCGCCGGGCTCGCGCGGCCGGCCCGTTGGTGAGCACGTCCACCTTCGTCGCCGCGAGGTCGCTCTTCCCCGTCGACGTCGGCACGGCCGAGCCGCCCCCGGCGCCGCTCCCGGGGTCGCCGGGCTTGGTGTCGGCGGTCGACGTGTCGCCGGGCTTGGTGTCGGCGGTCGACGTGCCGGCGGCGTCACCGGGCTTCGCGGCGGCCGGCGGCTCGGTGTCGGCGCTCGGCTTCCCGGCGGCGGCCGGTGCCGCCCCGGCCGACGGGACGTCCGGTGCGGCGGGGGCGGCCGACGGCCCGCTCGACGTCGGAGCGGGCTCGGCGGGCGCCGTCGTCGAGGTGCCGACGCCGGCGGGGGCCTCGGACCTCAGCCAGGGGCGGCGGGGACGGGGCAGGCGCGCCGACGACCCCGGTGCGACCCCGGAGCCGGCGGGCGGCCCGTCGGGCGGCACGGCCGGTCGCAGGGGCCGATGGGTCGATCTGTCCTCGCCGTCCACCACAAGTTGAGTATCACCCATGTCTCCTCGGGCGTCAGGCCCGGCCGTACCCTGGAGTCATGCCCCGGTACGAGTTCCGTTGCCGCGCCTGCGGCGACACCTTCGAGGTCAACCGTCCGATGTCGCAGGCCGGCGAGCCGGCGCCCTGCCCGTGGGGACACACGGACACCGTCAAGCTCCTCTCCACCGTCTCGGTCACCGGTCGGGGTGGCGGCGCGGTCGGCGGCGCGGCCGCTCCGGCCGGCGGTGGCGGCTGCTGCGGCGGTGGCTGCGGCTGCTGAGTGGTGGCGACGGCTGCCGACTCGTCGGCCTCCGCCCGCCCGTCGGCCGACCCGTTCGTCCGCGCCGAGGCCACCGGGCCCCTTGAGTCCGAGCCCGGCCGGCCGTTCTCACGATGCGTGACGATCCAGTATCAGGCAGCATGAGTCCGACGTCACGGGGGAACGCATGTCGCCACGGATCCACCTTCCCAGCGGGTGGGTGACCTTCGTCTTCACCGACATCGAGGGCTCGACCCGGCTGGCCCAGCTCCTCGGGCCGGACTACCGGCCGGTGCTGCGGGAGCACCGCCGCCTGCTACGCCGGACGATCGCCGCCAGCGAGGGCGCGGAGCTGCTGACCGAGGGGGACTCGTTCTTCCTCGCGTTCGGCGACGCGACCGCCGGGCTGACCGCCTGCCTCACCGCGCAGCGGGCGCTGGCCAGCCACCAATGGCCGACCGCCGAGGCCGCGCCCCGGGTCCGGATGGGGCTGCACACCGGCTGGGCCGAGCCGCGCGACGGCGAGTACGCCAGCCCCGAGGTGCACCGGGCGGCCCGGGTGGCCGCCGCCGCGCACGGCGGGCAGGTGCTCTGCTCGGCGTCGACGGCGCGGCACGCCGACCCGCTGCCGGCCGGCGCGTCCCTGCTCGACCTGGGCCTGCACCGGCTGCGCGGCTTCGACGACCGGGAACGGCTCTTCCAACTGGTCGCCCCGGGCATCGAGCGGCAGTTCCCGCGGCCGCGTACGGCCGACGCGGTCGCGCACAACCTGCCCACCCAGGTGACCTCGTTCGTGGGCCGGCAGGCCGAGCGCGCCGAGCTGCGCCGGCTGGTGGAGGCGCACCGGCTGGTCACCGTGCTCGGGGCGGGTGGGGCGGGCAAGACCCGGCTCGCCGTGGAGCTGGGCACCGACCTGGTGGAGTCGTACCCGGACGGCGTCTGGTTCGTCGACATCGCCGCGGTGACCGACCCGGGCCTGGTGGCGTTCGCGGTCGCCGCCGTGCTCGGCCTGCGTCCCGAGCCCGGCCGCCCGATGGTCGAGACCCTGGTGGAGTACGCTGCCGCGCGCCGGATGCTGGTCGTCCTGGACACCTGCGACGCCCAGCCGGCCGCCTCGGCCGAGGTGATCTCGCGGCTGCTCGCCGGCGGGGTGGGCGTGCGGGTGCTCGCCACCAGCCGGGAGTCGTTCGGCCTGCCCGGCGAGGTGGTCTGGCGGATCCCGCCGCTGTCGGTCGACCCGCCGGCGGACGGGGCGGAGAGCGACGCGGTCGCGCTGCTGCTGGACCGGACGGCGGCGGCCCGGGGCGGCCGGCAGCCGGACCCGGCCGAGTCGGCCGACCTGCGCCGGGTCGTGCAGCGGTTGGACGGGCTGCCGCTCGCCATCGAGCTGGCCGCCGCCCGGCTGCGGGTGCTCTCGGTCGGCCAGCTCGCCGAGCGCCTCGACGACGTGCTCGGCACGCTGGACGCGGGCCGCCAGAACCCGGAGCCGCCCCCGGTGGAGCGGGCGTGGACGGGCAACCAGCACGACACCGTGGACCTGGTCGCGGCGGCCGTCGGGGTGCCGCCGCCCACCCCGGCGACCCGGGCGGTGCAGCGGTCCGCCACCGAACGGCACCTCACCATGCAGGCCACGGTCACCTGGTCGTACCGGACGCTGGGGCCGCGCGCCGCCCGGTTGCTGCGCTGGCTGGCGGTCTTCGCCGGCCCGGTGGACCTGTCGACGGTGGAGTGGCTGCTCGGCACCGACCCGCTCGACCCGCTCTCCGTGCTGGTCGACAAGTCGATGGTGCTGGCCGAGCCGCACGCCTCGGGCAGCACCTACCGGATGCTCGACCCGATCCGGGCGTACGCGGCCCGGCGGCTGGCGGAGGCAGGGGAGGAGCGGGCCGCCCGGGACCGGCACGTCGCCTGGTCGGCGCACGCGCTGGAGCGGGCGCACCTCGGCCCGGACGGGCAGCCGGTCACGCTGTCGCTCTACGCCCTCGACCCCCTCGCCGGCGAGCTGCGCGCCGCGCTGCGCTGGTGCGCTACCGGCGGCAGCGCCCGGGCGGGGCTGCGGCTGGCCGGGGGCCTGGACCAGTGGTGGCGGGAGCGGGGCCTGGCCCGGGAGGGGCGGCTCTGGCTGTTCCGGCTGTACGGACGGATCGCCGAGACCGGGGAGCGGATCCCGGAGGCCGAGCTGGCGGCGGCGTACCACATGCACTCGCTGCACGCCGGCGCGGACGGCGAGTTCGCCGAGGAGCTGCGGTTCTCCCAGCGGGCGGAGGCGGCGGCCCGGCAGGCCGGCGACACGGGCCTGCTCGCCCGGGTCCTCGCCGGGCGGGCGGCCCCGCTGGTCGACATGGGACAGTTCGCGGAGGCCGAGCGGGTCTGCCGGGAGGTCATCGACTGGGCGCACGACCAGGAGGTGGTCGGCGACGCGCTGCTCGCCGTGTTCAGCCTGGCCGAGCTGCTCTGGCGGCGGGGCGCCCTGGACGAGGCCGCCGAGCTGTTGGGTGCGGCCCGCCCGGTCGAGGCGGCCCGCCCGGTCGAGCGGGGGCGGCGCTCGGTCGACATGCTGCTCGGGATGGTGGCCCTGGCCCGCGGTGACCTGGTCGCCGCGCACGAGCACCTCCAGGTGGCGCTCCGGTCCCGGATGAGCCACGGCTTCCACGGCCGGGCCTGTGACACGCTCAACGCGGTCGCGGTGCGCTGCGCGGCCGGGGGCGACGGGTCGACGGCCGCCCGCCTCTTCGGCGCGGCGGGGGCGACCCGGGCGAGCATGCGGTGCACGCCGGGCATCTACGGGGCGTACTGGGCGCAGCGGCAGGGGGAGCTGCGCCGGGCGCTGGGCGACGCGGTCTTCGACGCCGCGTACGGGGAGGGGACCGAGTTGGGGCTGGAGGAGGCGGCGGCGCTGGCGCTCGGCGTGGAGCATCCGGACCTGGCGGCGGATTCGACGAGGTTCGGCGCGGATCGGGCCCGCCTGGCTCCCCGTCGCCCCGTCACGCCCGACCGCCACACCGAGCACGCCTGACCGACGGTTCGGTCGGGCGCGGCGTCGACCGGGAGTCGCGTCCTCGCCCGGGGAGGCGGGACGGGTCCCCCGGCCGACCCGCCTCAGCGGAGGGCGGCGCGGCGCTCGGCGTCGGCCTTCATCCGGGCGGCGCGGTCGATGTCGGCCTGCTGCACGGCGGCGACGGAGCCGAAGGCGCTGACGGCCTGGTAGTACGTCCAGGCGAGGCTGTAGCAGGCCGGCCGGACGATGGTGTTGTACGTGGCACAGACCCGCTTCAGATCCTCGTAGAAGGCGCTGTCCAGGCGGGACTTGTTGGCCGAGAACTGGCCCATCGCCTTGTAGTTGCGGTAGCCGAAGTCGTGCCGGTAGCAGGAGAGGGTGAAGTTGAAGCCGAGCGGGTTGTCCGGGCTGGACGAGCAGTAGTCGGTCGACCAGTCGAAGGCGTACTCGGCCCAGGCGGCCTTGTTCAGCCGGGCGGAGTTCCAGGCGTTGTAGCTGGTGGCGCTGGTCTGGGTCCAGCTCGCCAGGACGGACAGCTTCTGCGTGGGCGTGACGGCGGCGGCGGGGGAGGCGACGCCGAGCAGGACGAGCAGCGCGAGCGCGCCCGAGGCGAGCAGGGTGGTGAGGCGTCTGGGCACGGTTACCTCCGCGGGGGTGGCGGTGGGACGAGGTTACCGGCGGGTCACCGGATGTCGATCAGTTTCGATCAATGAGGGTTCCCGGAGGTGTCGTGTCCGCCGACAATTGGTGACAGACGCCGAAACAGACGAATGCCCCGGACGCCAGGGGCGCCCGGGGCATTCGGTGGGACGTCAGCGGACGAACGCCGGCGGGCTGGCCGGGCTCTCGTTCGCCAGCCGGTCGAGCGCGGTCACGTAGTACGTGTACCGCTTGCCCGCCTCGGCGGTGGTGTCCACCCAGGACTGCGTCCCGGTGCCGTCGGCGCGGACCGTGTCGACCAGGTGCGCCGCGTCGGCGAAGTCGCACCGGTCGGCCAGGTCGACCCCGTCGAAGCGGTAGATCGCGTACGACGTGGCGGTGCCGAGCGGGCCCTCGCCGTCGGCCGGCTGGAGCCAGTTCAGCCGGACCCCGTCGTCCTGCCGCGCGGCCTTCGTGACCACCGGCATGAGCAGCGGCTTCGACGGCAGGTGCGACATGGTCGGGATCAGCGCCGGCCGCGAGTAGTGCTCGGCGGCGTAGATGTCGGTCGCGCCGAGCCGGTTGGCCCGGACCTGCACGGCCGAGAAGTGGACGTTGCCCAGCACCTCGGGGTGCGCCCGGTTGAGCGTCAGGTGGTCGGACAGCTCGCGCGGGTTCATCCAGAAGGAGCCGTAGACCGTGTCACCGCTCTTGTAGTCGGCCTGCCCGATGTAGAGCTGCACCCGGGTGCCCTTGACCACGTCCGCCCACCACGGCACCAGCCGGGCGTAGTCGGCGGCCGGGTACTGGCCGATGTACCAGTAGAGCTGCGGCACGATGTAGTCGATCCACTCCTCCTTGACCCACTTGCGGGTGTCGGCGGAGATGATGTCGTACGACTGGCTGCCGGTGGTGTCCGAGCCCAGCGGGTCGGCCGACTGGTTGCGCCAGATGCCGAACGGGCTGACGCCGAACTTCACCCAGGACTTCTCGGCCTTGATCTTGGCGTTCATCTCCTGGATCAGCAGGTTGATGTTGTCCCGCCGCCAGTCGGCCTTGTTGGTGAAGCCCCGGTTGTGCGCCGCGAAGGTCGCGTCGTCGGGCACCTGGTGGGTGCCGCTCGGGTAGGGGTAGAAGTAGTCGTCGAAGTGCACGCCGTCGACGTCGTACCGCTTGACGGCGTCCATCATCGCGGTCTGGACGAACTCGCGGACCTCCGGGATGCCGGGGTTGTAGTAGAGCCGGCTGCCGGCCACCCCGGCCGGCGGGTAGGCGAAGGTCCACTCCGGGTGCTCCCGCGCCGGGTGGTTCGGCGCGAGCTTGCTGATGTCCGCGCCGGCGCCGCCCGGGGCCGGCATCGAGATGCGGTACGGGTTGAACCAGGCGTGGAACTCCAGGTTCCGTTTGTGCGCCTCCTCGACCACGAACTTCAGCGGGTCCCAGCCCGGGTTCTCGCCGCGGACCCCGGTCAGGTACTCCGACCAGGGCTCGTACGGCGACGGCCAGAACGCGTCGGCGGTCGGCCGGATCTGGACGACCACCGCGTTGTGGTTGAGCCGCTCGGCGAGGTCCAGCAGTTCGCGGTACTCGGCCTGCTGGGTGGCGATGCGGTCGGGCGAGGTCTGGGACGCCTTGGTCGGCCAGTCGATGTTGACGACCGAGGAGATCCACATGGCCCGGAACTGCCGCTTCGGCGTGGCCGGGTCGGTGACGCAGGTGGTGGTGGAGGCGGTGGTCGCCGCGTCGGGCGTAGCGCTCGCGGGGGTGGCGGCGACGAGCGCGCCGAGCAGTGCGGCGGCCAGCCCGGCGGCTCCGAGCCGAGTTGCCTTCATGCGGTGTGTCCCTTCGTTGGGGCTCCCGTGTCAGGGGTCGATCGCGGCACTATCGGCAAGATTCGCCGTTGACAATCTGCCGCTGGTAGGAAATTTTCACACCTCGTGGGTCCGGCGCAAGGGTCTGCGCGGGATCGGTCCGTCCGTCGGGTTCTGCTCCGCCGTGTGGCCGGGCTCACCGCGCGCACGGTGACGACCCGCACACGGCAGGTCGTGACCCGGACGGGCCGAGAAGTGGCGGTTGAGCCGGCCGGCGGTCGGCGCGGACACCGACCCGGACGCGGCCCGGGTCCGTTGCTTCCGGCCGGGTGGGGCCCCGGGTCAGGGACGGGGCTGGGGCCTGCCCGTGGGGCCCTTGACCACCGGCCTGCCGCTGTCCCAGACGACCTCGTCGAGCCAGATCTGGCGGCCCGGGTCGACCGTGCCCTCCTGACCGGGCGGCCAGGCGTGGTAGAGCAGCCAGGTGCGGCCGTCCACCACCACCATCGAGGCGTGCCCCGGCCCGGAGGCCACCCCGTTGGTCGCCAGGATCGGATTCTCCGGGGCCTTCACGCAGGGGCCGGTCGGCGACTCGCAGACCGCGTAGCCCTCGGCGTACTCGGCGCGGTCGTAGGCGTTGGCGGCGAAGAAGAGGAACAGCTTTCCGTCGTGCCGGTGGAGGAACGGCCCCTCGACCAGGTTGCCCTCCCACGGCTCGGTCTGCTTCAGCAGCTTCGCCGGCTCGCCGACCAGGCGCAGCCCGTCGTCGGAGAGGCGCTGCGACCAGATCCAGGTGTCCACCCCGACGGCGTTGCCGTCGTTCTTCCACAGCAGCCACAGGCTGCCGTCGGCGTCCCGGAACGGGCTGGCGTCGATCGCCCCGCCCAGCTCCGCCTGGCAGATCAGCGGGGCGGCCGAGTCGTCCCGGTACGGCCCCTGCGGGGCGCTCGCCACCGCCCGGCCGACGCACTGCCGCCCGGACTCGCGCCCGGCGACCGTGTAGTAGAGCAGGAACCGGTCCGGGGCCAGCTCGATCGCCTCGGGTGCCCAGTTCTTCCCGGGCTCCGCCCACGCGGGCAGCTCCGGCAGCGCGTCCCCGGCCGGCGTCCAGTCGACCAGGTCGGGGGAGGTGAGCACCGGGACGTTGCGGCCGGCGGCGTTGGTGTGGAAGAGGTACCAGGTGTCGCCCACCCGGATCGCCTGCGGATCCGGGGCGTCGGTGCGTACGACCGGGTTGGTGAACATGCGCGCGTCGGCCTCCCTGCTCGTGGGTCTCGGATCGTCCCCGCCCCCGCAGCCGGCGGCGAGCAGCGCGGCGGCGAGCACCGCCGCCGCGCCGCGCCGCCGGGTCGTCCCGGCCGTCATCCCTTCAGGCCGCTGCGGGAGACGCCCTGGATGATGTGCCGCTGGGCGAGGACGAAGAGGACCAACACCGGCAGGCTGGCCAGCATCGCCCCGGCCATGAGCACCGGGTAGTCGGTGTTGTAGGCCCCCTGGAGCAGGCCCAGCCCCGGCGGCAGGGTGAGCATCTCCGGGCTGAACAGCACGAAGATCGGCCACAGGAAGTCGTTCCAGTTGGTCAGGAACGACAGCACGGCCAGGGTGGCCAGCGCCGGCCTGGACAGCGGCAGCACCACCTTCCAGAAGATCTGCCACTGGTTGGCGCCGTCCAGCACCGCGGCCTCCTCCAGCTCCCGGGGCAGGCTGAGGAAGAACTGCCGCAGGAAGAACACCCCGAACGCGCTCGCCGTCCCGGGGACGACCACGACGGCCAGGGTGTCGATCCAGTTCAGCTCGTCGACGATCAGGAAGTTCGGGATGATCAGCGAGGTCGGCGGGATGAACAGCGTCCCGACGATCAGCGCGAAGAGCACCTTGCGGCCGCGGAACCGCATCCGGGCCAGGGCGTACGCGGCCATCGAGGCGGTCGCCAGCACCAGCAGCGCGTGCAGCGTGGCGGCCAGCATGCTGTTCGCGAACCAGCGCAGCACGGGGTTCGCGGAGTTGTCGAGGACCTGCTCGTAGCCGTACCCGGAGATCGGGTCCGGCAGCCAGGTCGGCGGGATCTGCTGGGCCCCGGTGTAGGTCTTCAGCGAGGTGATGACCATCCACACCAGCGGCGTCAGGAAGACCAGGGCGAGCGCCACCAGGGTGGCGTAGAGCGCCGCCCGGCGCAGCCCGGTGGCCGGTGCGCGGCCGGCCGTCGGGGTGCTGCCGCGGGTCGGCGCGGGGGCGCGCCCGGTGCGCGTGGGCGTCGTCATGGCGGTCCCCTCAGTCTTCCCGGTAGCGGAAGAGGCGGAAGTTGGCGATGCTCACCACCGCCAGCATCAGGGCGAACACGATGCTCATCGCGGCGGCGCGGCCGGCGTCGTTGTCCCGCAGCCCCTCGTCGACGATGAACCAGACCACCGTGCGGGTCTCCGTGCCCGGCGCGCCCTGGGTGATCAGGAACGACTGGCCGAACACGTTCGCCGAGGCGAGGACGGTCGTGGTGATCACGAACAGCAGCACTGGGCGCAGCCCGGGGAGCGTGACGTGCCGGAACCGTTCCCAGGCGCTCGCGCCGTCCACCTTCGCCGCCTCGTACAGCTCCTGCGGGATGTCCTGGAGCCCGGCCAGGTAGATCACGGCGTTGAAGCCGGAGGTCCACCAGACGGTCACCCCGACCAGCGACACCCAGGCCCACGGCACGTCGGTCACCCACGGGGTGTCGGCCGGCAGCCCGACCATCCCGGCGAGCCGGTTGACCAGGCCGAGGTTGGCGTCGAGCAGGAACCGCCAGAGCAGGCCGATCACCGCCACGCCCAGCACGTACGGCGCGAAGTAGACCGCCCGGAAGAAGGTCCGGCCGGGGAACGAGCGGTTCAGCAGCAGCGCCAGCCCGAGCGGGACGACCACCAGCAGCGGCACCGACAGGACGGTGAAGACCGCCGTCGCCCGTACGCTCTGCCACCAGTCGCCGTAGACGGCCGAGTCGGCGGAGAACAGCTTCCCGTAGTTGTCCAGCCCGACGAAGGGCCGGTTGGGGAGCTGGAAGTCCCACTGGTGCACGCTGAGCCAGAGGCCGAGCACGATCGGCAGCAGGCCGAAGACCCCGAACAGGACCAGGTACGGGGCGAGGAAGAGGTACGGCGTCAGCCGCCCCGTCCGGCCCGCCGCGGCGCCCCGGCGGGCGGTGCCGGCCGCCGGGGGCGGCGCGCCGTCGCGCGCCGCCCCGACCTCGATCACGTCCGCCACGGGAGATCAGCTCCCGTACTTCTTGCGATTGTCCTCGAGCTGCTTGTTGGCCTTGGCCGCGCCGTCGTCCAGCGCCTGCTTGGGCGACTTCTTGCCCAGCGCCGCCTCGTTGAACGAGTCGTAGAAGGTCGTCATGACCTCGCCGAGGCCCGGGGCCGCCGGCGGGAAGGCCGCGTACTCCAGTTCGGGGGCGAGCGCGTTCACCTCGGCCAGCGCCTTGAACTCGGCGCTGTCCCGGACCGTCTTGCGGGCCGGCACCTGGCCGCCCTTGGCCCAGTCCAGGGAGTGCTGGCTGAGCCAGTTGATGAAGACCTTCGCCGCCGAGACCTTGTTGGCGTCGTTGGCCCGCTGCTTGACGATGGTGAAGTTGTGCGAGTTGGCCCAGGCCGCCGGCGTGCTGCCGATCTGCGGCAGGGGCGCGACGCCCCACTGGATCTCCGGGCTCTTCTTCAGGTCGTTGACCTGCCAGATGCCGTTCCAGTTGAAGGCGTTCTTCCCGCTCTTGAACGCCAGGTAGTCGGCGTCCTGGCCGACGTTCGCGGGGGAGTGGCCCTGCTTGATCAGGTCGACCAGCCAGGTGCACGCCTCGACGGCCTGGTCGGAGTTGAAGGTGGCCTTGGTGGCCTCGGCGTCGAACACGCTGCCGCCCCACTGGTGCAGCAGGGAGTAGAAGGTCATGCCGCCGGTGAACTGGAACGGGCTGACCCAGAAGCCCTGCACGCCGGACTTCTTCAGCTCGGTCAGCGCGGCGGTGTACTCGTCCTTCGTCGTCGGCGGCTTGCTCGGGTCCAGGCCCGCCTTCTGCATGACGGCCTTGTTGTAGTAGAAGCCGAGCGGGTGCATGTCCAGCGGGATGCCGTACCGCTTGTCGTTGTAGAGCCCGCCCTTCCAGACGGTGGGGGCGAAGTCGCCCTCGCTCAGCTCCAGCGCCTTGGCCACGTCGTCCAGCTCGGTGATCACGCCGCGGGCGGCGAAGGTGGCGAGCTGGTCCATGTGCATGACCGCGATGTCCGGCCCGCTGCCGCTGGAGGCGGCGCCGGGAAGCTTGGCGTAGTAGTCCACCCACTCGTACGTCACGGTCGTGACGGCGACGTTCTGGTGCTCGGTGTTGAACTGGTTCACCAGCGCCTTGAAGATGTCGCCGTCGCCGCCGGTGAATCCGTTCCACAGCTTCAGGTCCACCTTGGGGCCGGTGTAGTCCTTGCCGCCGTTGCCGGCCGCCGGGCCCGAGCTGTCGTCGTCGCCGCCGCAACCGGCCAGAGTCAGCGAGGCGGCGGCGCCGAGCCCGAGGCCGAGGCCGAGCAGGCGCCGCCGGCTCATCTCGTTCTGCATCATGCGGGTTTCACTCCTTGGGGGACGGGGATGAATTGTGCCTGCCCAGGGCCGGTCCGGCGTCAGCCGGCGGCGGGGGAGAAGCGCAGCACGTTCCAGGAGACGGCCGGCAGCCGCACGGCGCACCGGCCGCCGTCGGTGGTGGGGGTGGGCAACTGCCGGGGCGTCACCCGGTCGGGCTCGGCCTCGGTGTTCGTCGCCGTCGGGTCGTCCCCGGCGGCGAGGCTCAAATGGGATGAGACGGAGAGTCCTGGCAGGCCGCGCAGGTCGAGTTCCAGCGCCAGGTCGGCCGAGTCCCGGTTGACGGCGAAGACGGTCAGCCCGCCCGTCTCCTCGTCGTGCACGGCGACGGAGTCGAGCACGGGGACCTCGCCGTACCGCTTCGTCTCGTAGCCCGGGCCGACCGGCTCGGTGCGCAGCACCGTGCCCCGGGCGTGCCGGGCGGTCAGCGCGAACGGGTGGAAGATGCTCTGCCGCCACGCCGGCCCGCCGGTGCGGGTGCGGATCGGGGCGATGACGTTGGCGAGCTGGGCCTGGCAGGCCACCCCGACCCGGTCGGCGTGCCGGAGCAGGGTGATCAGCAGGTCGCCGACCACCACCGCGTCGACGGCGGTGAAGTCGTCCTCGATCAGCGCCGGGGCCTCCACCCAGCCGCGCCGGTCCAGGTCGGCCTGGAGGCGGGACTGGTACCACACGTTCCACTCGTCGAAGGAGATCTTGAGCTTGCGCCGGTCCCGCCGCTTCGCCGCCACGTGGTCGGCGGTGGCGACCACGTCGCGGATGAAGTTGTCCATGTCGACGGCGGAGGCGAGGATGCTGGCGCGGTCGCCGTCGGACGGGTCGTAGTAGGTGTGCGCGGAGATGTAGTCGACGTGCTCGTAGGTGTGCTCCAGGACGGTCGCCTCCCACGAGGCGAAGGTGGGCATCGTCCGGTTGGAGCTGCCGCAGGCGACCAGGCTGATCGAGGGGTCGACCATCTTCATGGCCCGGGCGGTCTCGGCGGCCAGCCGGCCGTACTCGTCGGCGGTCTTGTGGCCGACCTGCCACGGGCCGTCCAGCTCGTTGCCCAGGCACCAGAGCCGCACCCCGTACGGCTTCTCGGCGCCGTGCTTGCGGCGCAGGTCCGACAGCTGCGTCCCGCCCGGGTGGTTGGCGTACTCCAGCAGGTCGCACGCCTCCTGCACGCCCCGGGTGCCGAGGTTGACCGCCATCATCGGCTCGACCCCCGCCTCGGCGGCCCAGCTCATGAACTCGTCGAGCCCGAAGGCGTTCGTCTCGATCGTCTTCCAGGCCAGGTCGAGCCGGCGGGGACGGTCGCCGACCGGGCCGACGCCGTCCTCCCAGCGGTAGCCGGAGACGAAGTTGCCGCCGGGATAGCGGACCACCGACACGCCCAGCTCCCGGGTCAGCTCCAGCACGTCGCCGCGCAGCCCCCGCGCGTCCGCCGCCGGGTGCCCCGGCTCGTAGATCCCGCCGTAGACGCAGCGGCCCATGTGCTCGACGAACGAGCCGAAGAGTCGCCGGTCGGCCGGCCCGATCGCGAAGGCCGGGTCGATCGTGAGCTGCGCGGTCCGCAAGGGGGTGCCACCTTTCCTCGTCGCGGTCCAGGGTGACCGCGGTCACCCGGTGTCCCTGGTTTCTACAACGTTGTAAGCAACGTTGTAAAGAGCCGGTCGCGAGGTAAAGTGCGCAGTCATGGCGGGAGGTGGCGCGGTGCGACACAGGCTCAAGGACGTGGCGGAGCGGGCCGGCGTGTCGGTCAAGACCGTCTCCAACGTGGTCAACGGCTACGTGCACGTCCGGCCCGACACCCGGGCCCGGGTCGAGGAGGCCATCGCCGAGCTGAACTACCGCCCCAACCTCTCCGCGCGCAACCTGCGCAAGGGGCGTACCGGGGTGATCGCGCTGGCCGTGCCCGAGCTGGACATCCCCTACTTCGCCGAGCTGGCCCGGCACGTCGTCACGGCCGCGGCCGAGCTGGGCTGGACGGTGCTCATCGACCAGACCGGCGGCGGCCGCGAGCAGGAGCGGGTGGTCGCCTCCGGCATCACCGAGCACCTGATCGACGGGCTGATCTTCAGCCCGCTGGCGCTCACCGCCGAGGACCTGACCGGGCTCGACGGCACCCCGATGGTGCTGCTCGGCGAGCGGGTCGACCACGGGCCCGCCGACCACGTCGGCATCGACAACGTGGGCGCCGCCCGGGAGCTCACCGCCCACCTGGTCGGGCTCGGCCGCCGCCGGATCGCCGCCATCGGCTCGCAGCGCACCCCGGAGGGGGCGAGCGCCCGGCTCCGGCTCGCCGGCTACACCGCCGCGCTCGCCGACGCCGGCATCGACTACGACGAGGGGCTGGTGGCGCCCGCGTCGGCCTGGCACCGCGCGGACGGCGCCGCCGCGATGCGTGCGCTGCTGGCCTCCGGCGTACGCCCCGACGCCGTCTTCTGCTTCAACGACACCCTCGCGCTGGGTGCCCTGCGCGCCCTGCACGAGGCGGGACTGCGCGTCCCCGAGGACGTCGCGGTGGCCGGCTTCGACGACATCGAGGACGGCCGGTTCTCCGTGCCCACCCTGAGCACCATCGCCCCCGACAAGGAGCGCATCGCCCGGCTGGCCGTGGAGCTGCTCGCGGGCCGCATCGACGGCGACCGCACCGCGCCGCCCCGGGAACTCTCCGCCCCCTGGCGCCTCACCCCCCGCGAAAGCACCCTCGGCCGCTGACCCCGGCTGCCCGTCCGGCCGGGTCAGTCGAAGAAGCGGGCCAGGTGGGCGGGGGTGGGGCCGGCCGCGTCCGGGGTCAGCGGGGTGAGGTCGGCGAAGATCGAGGCACCGTCGCAGCCGACGTGCAGCGGATACCAGCGCGGGGTGCTCGGCGGGCGCTGCAGGCAGATCCCCTTGACCGTCTGCACGTCGAGCAGCCGGACGTGGGTCGGGTCGGCGACGGCGTTCACGTGCCGCCACCACGGGCTCATCACGTGCAGCACGCCGCCCGGCCGGAGCACCCGGTGGCACTCGTCGACCAGTGGCAGGAAGTCGACCAGGTGCTCCAGGATGTGCACCGCGAACAGCACGTCCACCGAGTCGTCGGCCAGCGGCAGCGAGGCGGAGAGATCGGCCACCGCGTTCACCCCCGGGGCGGGGTAGATGTCCAGCCCCAGGTTGCCCGGCCACTGCTTGGTGGCGCCGCAGCCCAGGTCGACCACGACCGGGTCGCGCCCACCGACGCGTACCCGGCACCAGACGCCGAACACCCCGTCGAGCCGGCCCACCCGGTCCCGGACCAGGCGCAGGTCGGACTGCTCCGCGACCTCGCCGTCGAGGTGGGCCACCCCCCGGTCGAAGCGCACCTCCACCGCGAGGTCGCGCAGCCGATCGTCGTGCCGGGCCTGGTCGGCCCACGCCTCGGCGAGGAATACGTCGATCGCCCGCAGCCGCTCGGCCGAGGGCGGGGTCTGTCCCAGCGCGACCATCCGGGTCCACCTCCCGCGGGCCGATACCCGGATCTCCGCCCGATATGCCCCGCGACCTGCCGTGCCGCGAGCCGGGCGGTCAGCCGGTGATCGTCCGCCGGGGGCGACCGCCGCCGCGCATCCGCTGCCGGGGCGGCGGAGCGGCCGGCTTGGGCCGCTTGAGGTGGTAGCGGTGCAGCTCGTTGTTGCCGGGCAGGGACGGGTCCTCGCTCATGGCCACCAGCTCCCAGCCCTGGTCGCCGGCCCGGTTCAGGTGGGCCAGCGCGGTGTCGCCGTAGGGCGTCACGTCGACCATGGAGCCGTCCGGGCCGTACCAGACGAAGACGACCTCCCAGCCGATGTCGTTGGTGGCCGCCTGGCGACGGCGGACCAGCAGCGCGTACTCCCACTTGAGCATGGGGTCATTGTCACCCGCCGCGAGCGGGTCGGCACGGATCAATCCTCGGCGATCCGTCCGGCGGCCACCCGCAACCGCCGGTTGGTCTGCACCGCGTCGAGCATCCGCCGGTCGTGGGTGACCAGCAGCAGCGTGCCCGGGTAGTTGGCCAGGGCGGACTCCAGCTGCTCGATGGCCGGCAGGTCCAGGTGGTTCGTCGGCTCGTCCAGCACCAGCAGGTTCACTCCGCGCCCCTGGAGCAGCGCCAGCGCCGCCCGGGTCCGCTCGCCCGGGGACAGGGTCGCCGCCGGGCGCAGCACGTGCGCCGCGCGTAGGCCGAACTTGGCCAGCAGCGTCCGCGCGTCCGCCGGCGACAGGTCCGGCACGGCGGCGCGGAACGCGTCGATCAGCGGCGCGTCGCCGAGGAAGAGCCCCCGGGCCTGGTCCACCTCGCCGACCACCACGCCCGGGCCGAGCACGGCGTGCCCCTCGTCGAGGGGGAGCCGGCCCAGCAGGGCGGCGAGCAGCGTGGACTTGCCGGAGCCGTTCGCCCCGGTCACCGCCACCCGGTCCGCCCAGTCGACCTGGAGGGTCACCGGGCCGAGGGTGAAGCCGCCCCGGCGTACGACGGCGTCGCGCAGCGAGGCCACGACGGCGCCGGCGCGGGGCGCCGCAGCGATCTCCATCCGCAGCTCCCACTCCTTGCGGGGCTCCTCGACCACCTCCAGCCGCTCGATCAGCCGCTCGGTCTGCTTGGCCTTGGCCGCCTGCTTCTCGGTCGCCTCGGAGCGGAACTTGCGGCCGATCTTGTCGTTGTCGGTGGCCTTGCGGCGGGCGTTCTTCACGCCCTTCTCCATCCAGGCCCGTTGCGTGCGGGCGCGCGCCTCCAGCCCGGCCCGGGTGTCGGCGTACTCCTCGTACTCCTCGCGGGCGTGCCGGCGGGCCACCTCGCGCTCCTCCAGGTACGCGGCGTAGCCGCCGCCGTAGTGCCGGATCTGCTGCTGGTGCAGGTCCAGCTCCAGCACCCGGGTCACCGTGCGGGTGAGGAACTCGCGGTCGTGGCTGACCAGCACCGTGCCGGCCCGCAGCCCGGTGACGAACTCCTCCAGCCGCTCCAGGCCGGCCAGGTCCAGGTCGTTGGTCGGCTCGTCGAGCAGGAAGACGTCGTAGCGGCTGAGCAGCAGCGAGGCCAGCCCGGCGCGGGCGGCCTGACCGCCGGAGAGCCCGGTCATCGGGTGGTCCAGGTCGACCGTGAGGCCAAGTTCGGCGGCGACCTGTTCGGCGCGCTCCTCCAGGTCCGCCCCGCCCAGGCCGAGCCAGCGCTCCAGCGCCTCTGCGTAGTCGTCGTCCGCGCCGGGCGCGCCGTCGGTGAGCGCCGTAGTCGCCGCGTCCAGCGCGGCCTGCGCGGCGGTGACCCCGGTGCGCCGGGCGAGGAAGTCCCGGACGGTCTCGCTGGCGCGCCGCTCCGGCTCCTGCGGCAGGTGCCCGACGCTCGCCGTGGGCGGGCTGAGCGCGATGCTCCCGGCCTCCACCGGCAGCAACCCGGCGAGGGTACGCAGCAGCGTCGACTTGCCCGCCCCGTTCGGCCCGACCAGCCCCACCACGTCCCCGGGGGCGACCACCAGGTCCAGCCCCGAGAACAGCGCCCGGTCCCCGTGCCCCGCGGCCAGCCCCTTGACGATCATCGTCGCGCTCATCAACCGCGACCCTATCCCGCCCCCCACCCCTCCCCACCCGCTCGCCCTCCCCACCCCCACCGCCTCCGCGATCTTGCACTTCGTGCCCGGACGAGTGGGGCGAAAGCCGCGAACGTGGGGCCGAAAGTGCAAGATCGCGAACCAGGCGCGGGAGGTGCACGGCACACTGCTCGGGTGGTGACCACTCTGGCGATCGACTGTGGCGGCGGCGGGATCAAGGGGTCCGTGCTGGACGAGGCGGGCACGATGCGCGCCCGGCCGCTGCGGGTGCCCACGCCGTACCCGCTGCCGCCGGCCCTGTTCGTCAAGACGCTGCTCGACCTGGGCGGCCGGCTGCCCGCGGCGGACCGGCTGACCGTCGGCATGCCGGGGATGATCCGGCACGGCGTGGTGGTCGCCACCCCGCACTACGTGACCCGCTCGGGGCCCCGGTCGAAGGCCGACCCGGGCCTGGTCGCGGAGTGGTCCGGGTACGACGCGCGGACCGCGCTCGCCGAGGCGTTCGGCGTGCCGGCGCTGGTGCTCAACGACGCCGAGGTGCACGGCGCCGGGGCGGTCGCCGGGACCGGCTGCGAACTGGTGCTGACCCTCGGCACCGGGCTGGGCAGCGCGCTCTTCGACGGCGGGGTGCTCGCCCCGCACCTGGAGCTGTCCCACGCCCCGGTGCGCTGGGGCACCACCTACGACACGTACGTGGGGGAGCCGGAGCGACGCCGGCTCGGGGACGCGTTCTGGTCCCGCCGGATCCGGCAGGTCGTGGACGGGCTGCGCCCGGTGTTCCGCTGGGACCGGCTCTACCTGGGCGGCGGCAACTCGCGGCTGATCCGGCCCGAGCAGCTCGCCCGGATGGGCGACGACGTGGTGGTGGTGCCCAACACGGCGGGCATCGTCGGCGGCGTACGCGCCTGGGATCTGGTCGCCGGCCGGCACGGCGCCCCCACCTGATCCCGCCCGCGTTCCGCCCGGGGAACAGTCGCGGTACGCCGGGTGTTGTGCCAGCGTCGGGAGAAGTGGCGGCGTGACACGAGGGGGTGGGTCGAATGGATCTTCTGGCCGAGTACCGGCGGGCGACCATGTTCTTCGAGGCCGGTGACCCGACCGGAGCGGCCCGGCTGCTCGAACCGATCGTGGCGGCCGAGCCCGACAACTCGTCGGTGCGGCAACTGCTGGCCCGGGCGTACTTCCAGTCGGCCCAGCTCAACCGGGCCGAGGAGCAGCTCCGCGAGCTGGTCGACCGCGACCCCAGCGACCACTACGCCCACCACGTGCTGGGCCGGACGCTGGAGCGGCTGAACCGGCCCGCCGACGCGCTGCGGCACCTGCGCATCGCGGCGGCGATGCACAGCGGCAACGACGACTACCGCACCGCCCTGGACCGGGTGCAGACCCGGGTCACGGGCGGTCGCTGACGGCGGACCACTCGACGCCCGGGGAAGTGGGCGCACGGACGGGGCAGCTCGACAGGACTGCCCCGTCCGTACGGTCGTCACCGGATGCAGCGCGACGCTGGGCGCCGCCAGGTAGTCAGCACAGCGCAACGCCGGGCCTCGCCGGGTAGCTCGCGCGACGAGTGGAACGCCGTGGCTGTCAAACGGGCCTGATGACGACCGTGGTGTTCCACCCGGGCGGGGGTGGGGCGGAGCGCGCCGGGCGGCCTACCATCGGCGGCATGGGACGTGACCTGCCGGTGGCTGCGCGATGAAGCTGAAGCTGGACCTGCACGACATCTTCAACAAGGGTCACGACATCGACCGGGCCCTGCGCGGGATCATGGACGAGGCGGTGGCGAAGAAGGCGACCCTGGTCGAGATCATTCCCGGCAAGGGCTCTGGCCAGCTCAAGAAGCGCGTGCTGCGCTTCCTCGACCAGAAGGACGTCAAGCAGCTCTACCACCGCGTCGAGAAGGACTCGAAGAACTTCGGTCGCCTCTTCGTGCACTTCCGCTGGAAGTAGTGCCGGGACGGTCCTGCGGCTAGAGGGAATAGGTCCGGGCGACGGCCAGCATCTCGGAGCTGTGCGAGCCGACCACCCCCACTTCTGGCGGGCGGGGCCGGAAGCCGGGCAGCGCGTCCAGACCGTCGCTGGCGTCCATCGCGCGCAGCGCCACCTGCCCCGCCTTCGGCGTGACGGTCAGGATCACCTTGACGCCCTCCGGCGGCGGGGCGTGGAAGACCACGCCGAAGCCCCAGCGGCCCTCCCGGGCCTCCGCCGGCACCGACCGGCCGGCCACCTCCGCGCGCAGCACCGTCGCGGTCGCCGAGTCGACGTGCAGGGTGGCCAGGCGGACCTGGCGCTGCGGGACGAGCCGCAGGCGCAGGGTGCGCTCGGTGCCGGCGGTGGTGTCCGAGAGCACCTCCAGCTTCGGCGCGGGCAGGTTCGCCGCCTGCGCCGGACCGGCGCGCAGCTCGGCGTCGCCCAGGCCGGGGAAGTCGGCGACCTCGACGACCCCGTCGACGTAGCCGTCGGTCCACGGCTGCGGGTCCTCCTCGTGGGAGAGCCAGCGGGCCTGCCCGGTGCCGGCGTCGAGGGCGTACATCAGGTGGGTGGGCGCGGGGTGCGCGGCGTCGAAGCGGTCGACGGCGAGCCCGACCCCGGCGAACACCACCGTCGCCAGCGCGGCGGCTGCGGCCGGCAGCGCGCCGAGCCGGCGGGCGCGCAGGGCGACCATGCCCCGCTGGCCGCCGGCCTGCGGGTGCAGGAGGTCGACCACCGGCAGCGCGGCCAGGCCGAGCAGCACCGCGACCAGCGCCGCGACGCCGCCCATCGCCATGCCGAGCGCCGGGAACAGCAGTACGACGGTGGGCAGCAGGACCACCACGGCCACGGCGGCGGCCAGGGTCGCCGCGACCACCGGCCACGGGCCGTCGATCCGCGCGCTCACCGCGACCAGCCCGGCCAGCGCGCCGGCCAGGGCCGGCAGGGTGACCAGGTACGCCCCACCGGGCACCAGCACGGCGAGCAGCAACCCGAGCAGGGCCAGCCAGCCCAGCGCGCCGATCGCGAGCGCGGCCGGGCCGACCCGGCGGCGGGTCAGCGCGTACCAGGCGAACAGGACGGCGACGGCGAGCGCCACCACGGCCAACCGGTACCAGGTCGGCCGGTACGGGTCGAGCAGTTCGGCGTAGCCGGGGCGCACCGCGGTGACCGCCGCCCAGAGCAGTTGGGCGGCGAGCGGGGCGATCACGATCGGTGCCAGCGCCAGCCCGAACCCGGCGGCGAGCCGGCCCCCGGTGACGCGGCCGCGACGCCGGGCCAGCCAGCCGAGGGCCACCACGGCGGCGAGCGCGAGCAGCGCCAGCGGCAGGGTCAGCCAGCCGGGGTAGCGGACCAGCCCGCCGGGCACCGGGAAGTAGGTGGCGTCGTGCCCGGACTTCAGCGCCGTCAGGTCGACCCGGCCGAACTCGCGGGCGAGGCCGAGGGCGTTGTCGCCGTGGTGCTGGAGGCTGGCCCGGTCCATGGCCACCGGGGTGTCCAGCGGGGTGTGGTAGATCGCCCCGCCGTCGATGTACGCCGAGTTCAGCCCGACGAAGTCGGCGTCGAGGAACGCGGTGAAGTCGGTGTCGTTGGGCAGCGCCCGGTAGATCTCCACCGCGAACGAGGTGCCGACCGGGTGCGGCGCGCCCCGGCCGAAGGCGTCCACCAGCGCCGCGTTGTTCTGCGAGGTCTCGAACATGATCACCGGGCCGGTGGAGCCGCGCGCCTCCAGGTTGAGCACCACCCCGCCGTCGGCCGCCAGGGGGTGGCCCGACGCGAACGCCGACGCCCCGCACAGGCACGCCTCCTCGGCGTCGGTGAGCACGAAGACGATGTCGTTGCGCGGCCGGGGGCCGGCGGCCAGCGCGCGGGCCACCTCCAGGATCGCCGAGGTGCCGGCGGCGTCGTCGTTGCCGCCGGGCCCGGACTGGACCGAGTCGTAGTGCGCGACGAGGAACACCCGGCCGGTCGGATCGGTGCCGGGGAGCCGGGCCACCACGTTACGGACCCGGGCCAGGGTGGCGCCGCCGGCCGCCCCGCTGAGCTGGCCGGCCTCGGGCGCGACGGTGTCCTGCACCTCCGTCTCCAGGCCGAGGCCGCGCAGCACCCCCTCGACGTGGGCGCGGACCTGGTCGTTGGCCGGGCTGCCGGCCACGTGCGTCCGCGCCGCGACGACCTTGACGTGCTCGTACGCCCGGCCCGCGCTGAACTCGCCGGGCGGCGCGTCGGCCGGTCGCGGCGCCGGGGTGCGCAGGTCGAGCAGCGTGCCGGCGCCGACGGCGACGAGCGCGACGAGCGCCGCCGCGGCGGCGGCCAACCGGCGGCGTGGCCGGGCGAGCGCGCGGTCGGCGGCGCGGGTGGTGGGTGCGCCCACGGGGACTCCTCGGGGGTGGGGCCAGGGGTGGCACCAATCCTGCACCGGGGCGGCGTCCGCGGGACTCCCCCGGATGGGCGGGGCAGCGCCCGGGCCGCGCGGCGGCCGTGATCCGGCCCATGCCCGCGCCTGCGGCGCCCGTCGTGTTGTGTGCGAACGTTGTCTAATACAGGATCAGCAGGGCACTCGGAAGGAGCCCGACATCACCAGCGATCTCCCGCGTCTCGCGGCGGTGACCCGGTCGCGCCGGGGGGCCGGCTCGGCCGGTTCTCCTGTCGTGCCGTACCCGCACGGCGGCATGGGAAGGCACCCCAACCTGCCTCCGGGTGAGCGGCTGCGGGTGCTGCTGGTCGAGGACGACGAGGGCGACGCCTTCCTGGTCGGCGAGCTGCTCGCCGAGACCAACTCCATGGTCGAGCTGCTGGTGGCGACGAGCCTCAGCGAGGCCCGGCGGCGGGTGGTGGGCGTCGACTGCGTCCTGCTCGACCTCGGCCTGCCCGACGCGCAGGGCCTCGACGGCCTGCGCCAGGTGCTGGAGATGGCCAGCGGCGCCGCGGTCTGCGTGCTGACCGGCCGCTCCGACGAGCACCTGGGCATCGTCGCGGTCGCCGAGGGCGCGCAGGACTACCTGGTCAAGGGCCAGGTCGACGGGGTGCTGCTGACCCGGGCGCTGCGCTACGCGGTGGAGCGCAAGCGGGCCGACGAGAACGCGCGGCGGCTGCGCGAGGTCGAACTGCGCCAGGCCGAGTCCGCCCGCCTCGAACGGGGCCTGCTGCCGCAGCCGCTGATGACGACCGACGAGGTCGCGGTGCACACCTTCTACCGGCCCGGCCGGCACGCCGCCCTGATCGGCGGCGACTTCTTCGACGTGGTGCAGACGAGCCCGGACCGGCTGGAGCTGATCGTCGGCGACGTCTGTGGGCACGGCGTGGACGAGGCGGCGCTCGGCGTGGAGCTCCGGGTCGCCTGGCGGGCGCTGATCCTCGCCGGCGTGCCGGACGACGAGGTGTTGCCGGCGCTGGAGCAGGTGTTGATGAGCGAGCGCCGGCTCCAGGAGATCTTCGCGACCGTCGCCACCGCGCGGCTGGACCTCGACGCCAACCGGGCCACCGTCCGGCTGGCCGGGCACCCGCCGCCGCTGCTGCTCGCCGGCGGCAAGGTGGTGCCCGTTCCGGCACCCGGCGGCCTGCTGCTCGGCGTACGACCCCGCCGGCCCGTGGCCTACGACCTGGAGTTCGACACGGATGACTGGTCCCTGTTGATGTACACCGACGGGCTGATCGAGGGGCGGGTCGGCGAGGGCGACGAACGCCTCGACGTGCCCGGCCTGGGCGGCCTGCTCGCCGACCCGGAGAGCCTCGCCGTGCCGCTGGCCGAGCTGCCGGCCTGGCTGGTCGGGAGCGCCGAGCGGCTCAACGGCGGGCCGCTCGCCGACGACGTCGCCATGCTGCTGGTCAGCCGGGGCGGTGGCCGGTGACCGGAGTCCGCGAGTGGACCCTGCGTCAGCGGGTCGTCACCCTGCTCGCCGTCGTCGCGGTGCTCCTGGTCGGCCTGGCCGGTGGCGCGGTCGTCGTGGCGGCGAAGAACCGGACGCACATCGACGCGATCCTGAACAAGACCGGCCCGCTGCGGGTGCAGGCGCAGGAGGTGCTGAACGCGCTGCTGGACCAGGAGAACGCCGTGCGCGGCTTCGCGGTCAGCGGCGACCCGGCCGACCTGGCCCCGTACGACGCCGGCCGGGAGCGGGAGCGTGACCTGGTCGCCGCGATGCGGCGGCTGCTCGGCGACTACCCGGGCATCCGGGCCGAGCTGCGGGTCGTCGAGGAGCGGGCCGAGGCCTGGCGCCAGTCGGTGGCGGTGCCGGTGATCACCACGACGGAGCAGCGCGGCACCGCCGCCGGGCAGGTGCTCGTCACCGACCAGGCCCGGGCGCAGTTCGACCAGGTCCGCGCCGCCCTGGACAACCTCCAGTTGAGGATCCTCGAGGCCCGGCAGCAGAGCGCCGGGGACGTCCGGCGGACGAGCGACCTGCTGGTCGTCCTGCTGATCGCCGCCCTGGCGGTGGTGGTCGTCGCCGGCAGCATGCTGCTGATCTCGCTGGACAAGATGGTGGTCCGCCCGCTGACCGGGCTGGCCGACCAGGTCCGGGAGGTCGCCGAGGGCGACTACCGGCACGGCATCACCGGCGCCGGCCCGCCCGAGTTCGTCCGGCTCGCCGGCGACGTCGACGCCATGCGGCGCAAGATCGCCAAGGAGCTGGACGAGGTACGGGAGGCCCGGGAGCGGATCGAGTGGGTCAACAGCCAGCTCCAGAAGCAGGCCGAGGAACTCACCCGCTCCAACCGCGACCTGGAGCAGTTCGCGTACGTCGCCTCGCACGACCTGCAGGAGCCGCTGCGCAAGGTGGCCAGCTTCTGCCAGCTCCTCCAGCGCCGGTACGCGGGGCAGTTGGACGAGCGGGCCGACCAGTACATCGCGTTCGCCGTCGACGGTGCGCAGCGGATGCAGCGCCTGATCAACGACCTGTTGGCGTTCTCCCGGATCGGCCGGCTCACCACCGGCTTCACCGAGGTCGACATGAACAAGGTCATGGGCGACGTGGCCGGCCAGACCGAGGCCGCCCGGCAGTACGCCGACGCCGAGCTGACCTGGGGCGAGCTGCCGGTCATCCGCGGCGAGGAGCCGCTGCTGACCAACCTGCTGGCCAACCTCGTCAGCAACTCGATCAAGTTCCGCCGTCCCGACGTGCCGCCGAAGGTGCACGTCTCGGCCCGGCTGGTCGGCGACGAGTGGGAGATCAGCTGCCAGGACAACGGCATCGGGATCGAGCCGGAGTTCGCCGACAAGATCTTCGTCATCTTCCAGCGGCTGCACGCCAAGGACGCGTACCCGGGCACCGGGATCGGCCTGGCGATCGTCAAGAAGATCGTGGAGTACCACGGCGGCCGGGTCTGGGTGGACACCGGCACCGAGGAGGGCACCGCGATCCGCTTCACCCTCCCCGCGCTGCCCGAGGACGTCGAGGCGGCGACCGCCGCCGCTGCCGACGCCGACGGGCCGGCGACCGACGACGCCGGGGACGGCGACGGCACGAGCGGGGCCGAGGACGACGGCGGGACGACCGGCGGGCCGGAGCAGGCCGCTGGTTCCGGCGACGAGACGGACGCCACGGACGGCCCCGACCGGGCGCCGGCAGGCGGTAGAACGGGTGACATGAGGGAGACGGTGGGATGACCGCGCCGGCGGACGGCAATAGCCCGATCGAGGTCCTGCTGGTCGAGGACGACCCGGGCGACGTGTTGATGACCCAGGAGGCGTTCGAGGAGCACAAGCTCCGCAACCGGCTGACCGTCGTCTCGGACGGCGCCGAGGCGCTGGCCTACCTGCGGCGCGAGGGCCAGTACGCGGACGCGGTGACCCCGGACCTGGTCCTGCTCGACCTGAACCTGCCCCGCCGGGACGGGCGGGAGGTGCTGGAGGAGATCAAGAAGGACGAGCAGCTCTGCCGGATCCCGGTCGTGGTGCTGACCACCTCCCAGGCCGACGAGGACATCCTGCGCAGCTACCAGCTGCACGCGAACGCGTACGTGACCAAGCCGGTGGACTTCGACCGGTTCATCTCCGTGGTCCGGCAGATCGACGAGTTCTTCGTCAGCGTGGTCAAGCTGCCGCCGCGTGGCTGACACCCTCCTCGACGACGTCGGTGGGCTGCTGCACGAGACCGCCGACCAAGTCGTGCTGCCGCTGTTCCGCAAGCTGGACGACGCCGACGTCACCGAGAAGGCGCCGGGCGAGCTGGTCACCGTCGCCGACCGTCGTGCCGAGGAGATGATCTCGGCGGCCCTGCGCCGGCTGCGCCCCGGCTCGGTGGTGGTCGGCGAGGAGGGCGTCGCCGACGACCCGGGCCTGCTGCGCCACCTGCGCGGGTCCGGCGACGTCTGGCTGGTCGACCCGGTCGACGGCACGTCGAACTTCGCGGCCGGCCGGCGGCCGTTCGCGCTGATGGTGGCGCTGCTGACCGACGGCGAGCCGACGGCCGCCTGGGTGCTCGACCCGCTCGCCGGCACGCTGGCCGTCGCGCGGGCGGGTGAGGGGACGTGGCTGGACGGCCGGCCGGTGCGGACCGCCGTGGACACGCCCGTGGACGCGCTGCGCGGTGCCGCGATGTCGCGGTTCCTGCCGCCGGCGTCGAAGGCGCGGGTCGAGGCGGGCGGCGGGCGGGTCGGCGAGCTGCTCCCCGGCCAGCACTGCGCCGGCCGGGAATACCTGGACGTGCTCACCGGCGACCAGCAGTTCGTGCTGTTCTGGCGCACCCTGCCGTGGGACCACGCCCCCGGCACCCTGCTGGTCCGGGCGGCCGGCGGCGTCGCCCGGCGCTTCGACGGCGCCGACTACCACCCCGCCGACGAGGGCCACGGCCTGCTGGTCGCGGCGAGCGAACGGGTCTGGGCGGAGGTCCACGAGGCGCTGCTCGGCGCTGCGTGACGTCGATGCGACACTGCGTCGATGTTCGATGGCCGGGGCGGTCACGGGCCTGGTCACGAGCGGCCGGTCCGGTATCCTGACCGCCGGTCTCCGCCAGCAGGCCGCCGACCGGCGCCCGGCGGGGGCCGCCGCCGCGCAGCGCTGTCATCGGGGGCTGGCGGCCGACGAAAGGATGCTTTCGTGCGCAGGACCATGCCCGTCGGGCGTCGCGGCCGTCGTCCGCTGATCGCTCTGTCGGCGCGGCGTGCCCGCCGCCCGCTGCCCGCCCCGTCGGCCGTGCGCCGGCCGCTGGTCGCCCTGCTCGTCGCGGTGGCGCTGCTCCTCGGCGGCGGCGCCCTGCCCGCGTACGCGGAGCCCAACGAGGGCGGCACCAAGAAGCTGCGGGACGCCCTGGAGGCCACCGCCAAGGCGCACATCGAGGCCAAGGCGAAGCTGGACAACTCCAAGCGCCGGCAGAAGACGCTGACGGGGCAGCTGACCACGCTGGAGGGCCGGCTGGTCGAGCTGACCGCGCAGGTCGGCGAGGTGGCCGCCCAGTCGTACCGGGTGGGCCGGCTCACCCCGACGGCGATGCTGCTCAACAGCGCCTCGCCCGAGGCGTTCCTGGAGCGGGCGGCGCACCTGGACCTGATGGCGCAGCGCGACGGCCGGCGGCTGCGCGACCTGACCGAGGCGCGCGAGCAGGCGCGGCAGGCCAAGATCGCCCTCGACACCGAGGTCCGGGAGCAGCAGAAGCAGCTCGCGGTGATGGCGAAGAAGAAGAAGGAGGCCGAGGCGGCGCTCGCGGCGGTCAGCTCGGGCAGCAGCGGCGGCTTCAGCGGCGGGAACTCCTCCTCGGCGAAGCCGGCGCCGCGCAACCCCGACGGCTCCTGGCCCTCAGAGTCCTGCTCGGTGAACGACCCCACCACCTCCGGCTGCATCACCCCGCGCACGCTCAACGCCCTCCAGCAGACCCAGAACGCCGGCTACAAGCGGCACGTCTCCTGCTACCGCAGCGGCGGCTCCGGCGAGCATCCCAAGGGCCGGGCCTGCGACTTCTCGGCCGCCACCAACGGGTTCGAGGACAAGACCGCCACCGGCGGGGACAAGGCGTACGGGGACAGCCTCGCCGCCTGGCACGTGCGCAACGCCAGCCGGCTCGGCGTGCTCTACGTGATCTGGTACCGGCAGATCTGGCACCCGGGCACCGGGTGGCGGGCGTACGGCGGCAGCGGCAGCCCCGCCGCCGACCACACGAACCATGTTCATCTATCGATGTACTGACCCGCCGCCCCAGGTTCACTGCGTACCATCGCGCGGGTGAGCTCCCCATCGTCCGACGTCACGGCCCCGCCGGCCAAGCCGGAGCGGCCGTCCGCCCGGGCCCTGCCCAACGGGCTCGCCGCGTTCCTGGTCTTCTTCTCCAGCGGCGCCGTCCTGGTGCTGGAGACCGTCGCGCTGCGCCTGGTCGGGCCGTACGTCGGGGTGACCCTCCAGGTGACCAGCTCGGTCATCGGCATCGCGCTGGCGGCCATCGCGTACGGGGCGTGGTCGGGCGGCTGGCTGGCCGACCGGCGCAACCCGCGCACCCTGCTGGCCCCGGCGCTGGTGCTGGCCGGCATCGCCACCGCGGTCACCCTGCCCGTGGTCCGGTACGCCGGCGAGGTGCTGCGCGGCGGGGCGGCCACGGCCATCCTGCTGCTCGTCGCGCTCGCCGTCTTCGTGCCGGTGGCCCTGCTCGCCGCGGTCACCCCGCTGGTCGTCAAGCTCCAGCTCGCCGACCTGCGGCGCACGGGCCAGGTGGTCGGCCGGCTCTCCGGCATCGGCACGCTGGGCGGCATCACCGCCACCCTGGGCACCGGTTTCGTGCTGGTCGCCGCGCTGCCCAGCACGGTCATCCTGTTCGCCCTGGCGGCCTCGCTCGGGCTCACCGGGCTCGGTCTCGGGGTGTGGCTGCGCCGGCAGGACCGGGCGGAGCTGCCCGGCCCGGCGCGGGCCAAGGCGGCCCTGGCCGTGCTCGGTCTCGTCGGCGCCGGGCTCACCACGGTCGCCCCGAACCCGTGCGACATCGAGACGGCCTACCACTGCGCCAGCGTCGAGGCCGACCCCGGCCGGGACTCCGGCCGCACCCTGCTGCTCAACTCGGCCCAGCACTCGTACGTGGACCTCGCCGACCCCACCCACCTGGAGTACGCGTACACGCGGTGGATCGGGGCGGTGGCCGACGTGGTGGCCCCGAAGGGGCAGCGGCTGGACGCGCTGCACCTGGGCGGCGGCGGGTTCACCGTGCCGCGCTACCTGACCGCCACCCGCCCGGGCACGGACAACGTGGTGTTCGAGATCGACGGCGGGCTGGTCGAGCTGGGCGAGCGCGAGCTGGGCGTACGCCAGGGGCCGGACCTGCGGGCGGTGGTGGGTGACGCCCGGATGCTGGTCGCCGGGGAGGCGACCGACAGCCGGGACCTCGTGGTCGGCGACGCCTTCGGGCACCTGGTGGTGCCCTGGCACCTGGCCACCCGGGAGATGGCCGCCGAGATCCGTCGGGTGACCCGGCCCGGCGGCGTCTACGTGCAGAACGTCATCGACTACCCGCCGCTGCGCTTCATCCGCAGCGAGCTGGCCACCGTCGCCGCCGAGTTCCGGCACGTCGCGGTGATCGCCCCGGCGGCGGCGCTCGCCGGGCGGGAGGGCGCCAACTTCCTCATCGTCGCCTCCGACGCCCCGCTGCCGCTGGACGCGATCCGCGTCCGGCTGGTGGACCTGCGGGAGGGTGCCACCCTGCTCGCGGGCGCCGAGCTGGCCGCCTTCGTCGGCGAGGCGCTGGTGCTGACCGACGACTACGCCCCGGTGGACCAGCTCCTCGCCACCGCCTGATCGGGTGACATCGGTGACCGATTCCGACCGCCGAGGTGTAGCCGGGGCGGTCCGGGGCAACAACGACTCCCATGGGTGGACCGATCCGGGACGGCGCGCAACTGCTGGGTGAGCGGTACCGGCTGATCGAGCAGCTCGGCGCGGGCGGCATGTCCGTCGTGTGGCGGGGCTACGACGAGGTGCTCGGCCGCCAGGTGGCGGTCAAGGTGCTCGCCTCCCGCCTGGCCAGCGACCGCGCGTTCCGGCACCGCATCCGGATCGAGGCGCAGGCCGCCGCGCGGCTGTGCCACCCCAACATCACCAACGTCTACGACTACGGCGAGTCCGAGCGGGCCGGCCTGACCGTGCCGTACGTCGTCATGGAGCTGGTCGACGGCGAGTCGCTGACGGGTCGGCTGCGCCGGGGGAGCCTGCCCTGGCGGGAGGCGGTGACGATCGGCGCGGAGGTCACCTCGGCGCTGGCCACCGCGCACGCCCGGGGCGTGGTGCACCGGGACGTCACCCCGGGCAACATCATGCTGACCGCCACCGGCGTCAAGGTCGTCGACTTCGGCATCTCGGCGCTGGTGGGCGAGAAGGAGAAGGGGCCGGACGAGGCCCTGCTCGGCACGCCCGCGTACCTCGCCCCGGAGCGGCTCGACAACGGTCAGGTCTCCCCGGCCACGGACGTGTACGCGGTGGGCCTGCTGCTCTACCGGATGCTCACCGGCCGGCTGCCCTGGCAGGCGAGCACCACCACCCAGATGCTGCGTGCGCACATGTACAACGACCCGGAGCCGATGCCGCCGGTGCCGGGGCTCCCCGACGAGGTGCGCGACCTGGTGCGCCGGTGCCTGGCGAAGCGGCCCGAGGACCGGCCCGGCACCGCCGAGGTCGCCCGGACGCTCGCGGAGGCGGCCGGCATGATCGCGGCGGTGCCCGTCTCCCCGGCCGCCGGGCCCGTGGACCCGGCCGAGCTGGCCAGCGCCGGCACCACGATCCTGCCCTGGTCCGCCGCCACCGACGCGCTGCCGTTCTCCGGTACGCGCAACCGGCGGGCGGCGGCCCGGCGCCGCCGGGTCGAGGCGGGGGTGGCCGCCGCCGGCCTGGTGGCGGTGACCGCGGCGCTGTGGGGGGTGACCGCCCGCAGCCCGGCCAGCGGCGGCATCGACCAGCCGACGCAGGCGCGGATGGGCGCGGAGCAGCCGGCGCCCTGCCGCGTGGCGTACACGCTGCGCAAGGACTCCGGCAAGGACTTCGCCGCCGAGCTGACCCTGACCAACACCGGCCAGCAGGAACTGCGCGGCTGGCGGATGAGCTTCACCTTTCCCGGCCAGCAGACCGTGACGAAGTCGGTGCCCGTGCCCGTACGCCAGCAGGGCCGGACGGTGCTCGTGGAGCCGGCCCCGGAGCGGGCGTTGGCCCCCGGCGCGTCGGAGAAGTTCACGCTGACCGGCCGTCACACCGGGGTCAACCCGCTGCCGGTGGAGTTCCGCCTCGGCGACGAGACCTGCGGGGTGCAGGTCTCCGGCGTGGCCGGCTCGGCGCCGAGCACCGCGCCCACCACCAAGGCCCCGACGACCAAGGCCCCGACGGCCAAGGCCCCGACGACCAGGACCCCGAAGACGAAGGCCGGCACCTCCACGGGCGCCTCGAAGGCCAAGTCCGACAACTCCGGCAAGGGGAAGGGGTCGGGTGGTGGAAAAAAAGCAAGCCAGGAAAGGGACACCGACGATGACGACGACTGAGCCCGCCGGGGTCAGCTGAGCCCGCCGGTCAGCTCAGCGCCGCGAAGCTCTGCACCTGCGCGATGTTCCCCTCGATGATCAGCATGCTGCCCGCGGAGATGACGGTGGCGTCGGTGGCGTACCGGAAGCGTTCGCCGGGAAGTTTCACGCCGACCACCCGCACCCCGTAGCGCTCGGTGGGCACCAGGTCGGTCAGCGGCCGGCCGACCATCGCCTCCGGAACGCACACCTTGGCGATGGCGAAGTCGTCGCCGAACTCGATGAAGTCGAGCATCCTGGTGACGATCAGGTGAGCCACCCGTTCGCCGGTCTCCGCCTCGGGAAAGATCACGTGGTGCGCGCCGACCGAGCTGAGGATCTTCGCGTGCTTCTCCGAGGTCGCGCGGGCCCAGATCTGCGGCACGCCCAGCTCCGTCAGCGCCAGCACGCTCAGCACGCTCGCCTCCACCGAGGCGCCGATCGCGACCACCGCCCGGCCGAACTCCGTCACGCCGAGCTGGCGCAGCGCCCCCTCCTCGGTGGCATCGGCCTGTACGACGCGGTCGAGTTGGGCCGACCATCGCTGCACCTGGTCCGGGTTGCGGTCGATGGCCAGCACGTCGTGGTCGAGCGCGGTCAGCGCGCCGGCCAGGTGGCAGCCGAACCGGCCCAGCCCGATCACCAGGACGCCGCCTTCGTTCGTGTTCCTATCCGACAATGGGTTGCTCCTCCGGGTAGCGGTACAACCGCCGGCGGGTGTTCAGGGCGATCGCCGACCCGAGGGTCAGCGGCCCGACCCGGCCGACGAACATGAGGACGATCAGGGCGAGCTGGCCGCTCTCCGGCAGCGCGGAGGCGACCCCGACGCTGAGGCCGGTGGTGGTGAACGCCGAGGTCACCTCGAACAGCGCCTGGTAGTAACGGACCCCCTCGGTGAGGAAGACCAGCAGCACCGTGCCGACGGCCACCAGCGCGACGCTGAGCAGCGCGACGGTGATCGCCTGGCGTTGGCTGGCGGTGGCCACCCGGCGGTTTCCGACCGTCACGTCCGGCTCGCCCCGCAGCTCGGCCCAGATGACGAAAGCGAGCAGGAAGAAGGTCGTCACCTTGATCCCGCCGGCGGTGCTGGCGCTGCCGCCGCCGATGAACATCAGCGCGATGATCAGCGGATATGTCTCGTCCTCCAGGGCCTCGACGTCGACGACGTTGAAGCCGCCGGTGCGGATGAACGCGTTCTGGGTGAACGCCACGAGGAGCTTGTCCGGCCAGGCGTAGAGACCCAGTGTGCTCGGGTTGGCCCACTCGATGACCAGCAGGCCCAGGAAGCCCGCCACCAGCAGCGTCAGGCTGCCCCAGATGGTGAGCTTGGTGGCGACCGCCCAGCGACGCGGCTGCCGCCACTCCCGGGTCGCCTCGAACAGCGCCGGGAAGCCGAGTCCGCCGATGACGGTGCCGATCGCCAGCGGCAGGGTGACCCAGGCGTCGGAGGAGAAGCCGATGAGGTTGTCGGTGTAGAGGGCGAACCCGCCGTTGTTGAAGGCCTGGACGGCGTGGAAGACGCTGTGCCAGAGGGCCTGGGCGAACGGGTAGTCGTAGGTGATCCACAGCCGGGCCGTCAGGATCGCGGTGATCACCGACTCGCAGGCCAGGGCGAGGCCGGCGATGCGCAGCAGCAGCCGGCGTACGTCGCCGATGCCGAACTCGGCGGTCTCGGCCTGCACCAGCAACCGGCTGCGCAGCCCCAGCCGCCGGGCCACCACCAGGATCACCAGCGTCGCCCCGGTGACGATGCCGAGGCCGCCGACCTGGGTGAGCACGGTGATCATCACGAGCCCGAACTCGTTCCAGTAGTTCGGGGTGTCCACCACCGCCATGCCGGTCACCGAGACCGCCGAGGTCGCGGTGAACAGGGCGGTCAGGAACGGGGTGTAACTGTGCTCGCTGGTGGCCCAGGGCAGCATCAGCAGCCCGGTGCCGAGCAGGATCGCCACCAGGAAGCCGAACGGCACGATCCGTACGGGGTGACGAAGAAGCCGGCGCACCAGACAATCTTCCTTTTCCATCGCGATCCGGGTGTCGAAACCGGCATGCCCAGGGTTCATCCGCCCGTCAGCCGCCGACCAACTCGCCGTCAATCCGGACAGGTCTGCTGAGGCGGATCCCTCGACGACAGGAGACGGCGTTGCGACGTACCCTTTCCGCCCTCGGAGTGGCCGGGGCCCTGCTCGCGGCCGCCGTGGCCGTGCCGACCGTGGCCGCGTCGGCCGCCCCGGCGCCCGCCGCCGAGCGGGCCCGGGCGGCCGACCGCCCCCTCGTCATCGCCCACCGCGGCGCCAGCGGCTACCGGCCGGAGCACACCCTGGAGGCCTACCGGCTGGCGATCCGGCAGGGCGCGGACTACATCGAGCCGGACCTGGTCGCGACCCGCGACGGCGCGCTGGTCGCCCGGCACGAGAACGAGATCAGCGGTACGACCGACGTGGCCGCCCGCCCCGAGTTCGCCGCCCGCAAGGCCACGAAGACCATCGACGGCGTCGCGGCCACCGGCTGGTTCACCGAGGACTTCACCCTGGCCGAGCTGAAGACGCTGCGGGCCAAGGAGCGGCTGCCGCAGGTGCGCGTCGGCAACACCTCGTTCGACGGGCGGTTCGACGTGCCCACCCTCCAGGAGGTCATCGACCTGGCCCGCGCCGAAGGGCGGGCGCGGGGGCGCACGATCGGCGTCTACCCGGAGACCAAGCACCCCACCTACTTCGCGTCCATCGGGCTGCCGCTGGAGGAGCCGCTGGTCGAGGTGCTGCGGCGCAACAAGCTGACCCACCGGAACTCGCCGGTGATCATCCAGTCGTTCGAGACGGCCAACCTGCGCAAGCTGGACCGGATGATCGACGTCAAGCTCGCCCAGCTCCTCGACGCCACCGGCCGCCCGTACGACTTCACCGTCGCCGGCGACGCCCGCACCTACCAGGACCTGGCGAAGCCGGCCGGCCTGAAGTGGATCGCCGGATACGCCGACGGCGTCGGCGCGCAGAAGAACCTGATCGTCCCGCGCGAGGCCACCGGCAAGCTGCTCGCCCCGACCACCCTGGTCCGGGACGCGCACCGGGAGCGGCTGGTCGTGCACGCCTGGACGTTCCGGGCGGAGAACCAGTTCCTGCCGGCCGACTTCCGGATCGGCACCGACCCGAACGCCCGCGGCGACATCCAGGCCGAGTACGAGCTGTTCCTCGGCCTCGGACTGGACGGAGTCTTCGCCGACCACCCGGACACCGCCGTCGCCGCCCGGGAGGGTCTCGCCCGGCGCTGACCGACTCCGCCGTCCCGCCGCCGGCCCGTCACCCCTGTCCCCGGGTGACGGGCCGGCGCGGTTTCCGGCCTGCTCCCGTGCGTCGGCGGGCGCTTCGGCATCGGCGGGACGGGCAGTTCCAGTCGCCCCCGCACCTCGTGCCCACCGTCGTGGTCGACGTCGCCTCGACACCGGCTTGTCCAGCCGATGTCGCGGACGATTCAGGTTTCCAGGTGGCTGCGCGGACGCTGTCGAGCTGCCCCGTCTGTGGGGGCAGCTCGACAGGGGCGGGAAGGGCAGCTACGCGGTGGGGCGCTCGGCCACGTAGGTGCCCCGGCCAGGCTGGCCGATGATCAGCTCGCGGTCGTGCAGCAGCGACATTGCCCGATAGGCGGTGTTCATGGCGACCCCATACTGGTCCGCGATCTGCCGTGTCGAGGGCAACTTGTCGCCGGGCTTCAACTCGCCGCTCTTGATCTTTGCGGCGAAGTCGTTGGCGATCACTTTGTAGGGCGCTGGCGCTGTGGGCATGACGAAGACTCCGGTTGGTTCGGCGACTCCGATCCTGCCCTACTTACTCAAGTAACTGCAACAAGTCGTGACTCGACGATGACGGAGGGCTCGACTAGCGCAAGATACTGGTGTAGGTTGCTGCGTGTCCGGCTCCGGTTGGTTCGGCAAGCCTCGGGGGTCGGACCTCAAGAGGGCTCCGGGGTCGTACCGCCGACGAGGGCTGCGGTCGCGGGGCCGGCGGCCCGGTCCGCATCCCCTACCTGCGGACCGGGCCGCCTTCCAGGCGACGCGACGCAAGGACGGTGGTCATGCGCAAGGTGCTGAACCTGCTCCGATCTGCCCGGCGCAGGCGGGTGACCCGGCCGCCGAACGGCGGCTGGTACCGGTCGGACTCCTGCCGTCCGCTCACCGCCGGGCAGATTCGCGACCGCCGGTTCCGTTCGGTGCGGCGGGGGCTCGACCCGGTCGAGGTGCACGCGTTCCTGCACCGGGTGGCTGCCGAGCTGGCCGCCACCCGCCGGGACCTCGTTATCACCGCCGAGGAGAACGCGCGGATCAAGCGCGCGCTGCGCAGCTGGCAGTCCCAGTTCGCGCCGGGCGGGCGGCGGTGAGTCGGGAGCGGTTCGTGGTGCACCTGCCGGTGCTCGCCACCGACCTGCCCGCCGCGAAGCGGTTCGCCCGGGCGATCACCCGGGCATTGGGCTTCCTCCCCGACGTGGACCGTGGCGAGACCACCGTCTCCGCGGAGGACGCCCAGTTCGTACGCCATCGGGTCTTCTGCGACAGCCTGCTCGACGGCGGTCGCCGCTGCGGGCGGGCGGCGGACCACGACGGCCCCTGCGTCCCGCCGGAGCGGCCGTGACGGGTGCCCCGGCCGGCGGGAGGAATACGGCATTCGGTGGGTGTCGGTGGCGCGGGGCGACACAGGAGCGTTTCCATCGATGGCCCGGAGGCCCATCGCGGACGTGTGCCGTCACTGCCGGGTCGTGACCGTTGTAACTCTCGGCCACCCCACCCCTGTTACTTGTGTGTTTCGGCCACATAGCCCGTGCGTGACGTCACTTCTAGCGTGAGCCGTCACATGTAGTTCCCTACCTCCGAGTCCTCACGTGGAGTCGCAATGACGGTCCGGACGACGCGGCGGGTGTTCCTCTCCGCCGCCACCATGATGGCCGCGGTGCTCGCCGCCACGGCCTGTGGCAGCCCGCAGGAAACCGCCTCCGGCGGCGGTGACAGCGCCGCCCCGGTGAAGGTTGGCCTGGTGTACTCCCAGTCGGGAGCCCTCGCCAGCTACGGCAAGCAGTACATCGAGGGGTTCAAGGCCGGCCTCGACTATGCCACCAAGGGCACGAACAAGGTCGGCGACCGGACGATCGAGATCACCGAGGTCGACGACGCCGGTGACCCGGCGAAGGCGGTCTCCGCGGCCAAGGACCTGATCGGTAAGGGCAACAAGATCATCGCGGGCTCGACCGCGTCCGGCGTGGCGCTCCAGGTCGCCCCGATCGCCGCGCAGAACAAGGTCCTCTTCATCTCCGGGCCGGCCGCCACCGACGCGGTGACCGGCGCCAACAAGTACACGTTCCGCTCCGGGCGGCAGTCGTACCAGGACGTGGTGACCGCCAAGTCGTTCATCGGCGACCCGGCCGGCAAGAAGGTCGTGGTCTTCGCCCAGGACGGCGCCTTCGGCGACGCCAACGAGGCCGCCGTCAAGACCGTCATCGGCGGCGCGGGCGCGACCGTCAGCAGCGTCCGGGCCCCGGCCAGCGCCACCGAGTTCACCCCGTTCGCCAGCCAGATCAAGTCCGCCAAGCCGGACCTGCTCTTCGTCGCCTGGGCCGGCACCACCGCCCCGGCCATGTGGCAGACCCTCGACCAGCAGGGCGTGCTCTCCTCCACCACCGTCGTCACCGGCCTGGACATCCGCGCCTCGTGGCCGACCTTCGGCGCGGCCGGCGCCAAGATCTCCTTCCTGTCGCACTACTTCGACGGGGCCTCCGACAACGAGGCCGCCAAGGCGCTGAAGGCCAAGGTCGGCACCGTCGACCTGTTCCACCCGGACGGCTTCGCCGCCGCGCAGATGGTCGTGCGCGCCGTCGAGGAGGGCGGCGACGACGTCGAGAAGATGGTCAAGGCCCTGGAGGGCTGGAGCTTCGACGGGGTCAAGGGCAAGATGAGCATCCGCGCCGAGGACCACGCGCTGCTCCAGCCGATGTTCCAGGCCAAGCTGACCGGCAGCGGCACCACGTTCACGGCCACCGCCCAGAAGGCGCTGACCGGGGACGAGACCGCGCCGCCGGCCGTGGCGATGAAGGGCTGACAACAGATGCTCGCCACCCGCGGTCTGACCTGGCGGATCGGTGAGGTCGCCATCGTCGACAGCGTCTACCTCGACCTGGCGCCCGGGGAGTTCCTCGGCGTCATCGGGCCGAACGGCGCCGGCAAGACCTCACTGTTCAACCTGATCACCGGCGTACGCCGGGCCACGGAAGGTCGGATCACCCTCGACGGGGAGGACATCGGCTCCCTCCCGCCGCACCGGCGGGCCCGCCTCGGGCTCGGCCGTACCTTCCAGGCATCCTCGGTCTTCGGTTCGCTCAGCGTGCGGGAGAACGTCCGGCTCGCCGTGCAGGCGCACCGCGGGGGCTCGATGAAGCTGTGGCGGCGGGCGGCGGCCGACCGTGAGGTCGCCGCCGCCGCCGACGCGGCGCTCGACCGGGTCGGCCTCGCCCACCGGGGCGAGGCCCTCGCCGGCACCCTCGCCCACGGCGAGAAGCGGAAGCTGGAGATCGCCCTGCTGCTCGCCGGGGAGCCCCGCGTCATGCTGCTCGACGAGCCGATGGCCGGCGTCAGCGCCGAGGACGTGCCCGAACTCGTCTCGGTGATCCGCTCGCTGACCGGCGACAGCGGCCGGTCGGTGCTCATGGTCGAGCACCACATGGACGTCATCCTGGAGCTGGCCGACCGGATCGCCGTGATGCACCACGGCGCGCTGCTCGCCTGCGACACCCCGGAGACGGTGATGGCCAACCCCACCGTGCAAGAGGCCTACCTGGGGGAGTCGCTCTGATGGAACCGATTCTCAGCGTGGAGAACCTGTCGGTCCGGATCGCCGGGCTGCACATCCTCCAGGGGGTGTCCTTCACGGTCGCCCCGACCGGCGTCACCGTCCTGCTCGGGCGCAACGGCGTCGGCAAGACGACCACGCTGCGCGCGATCGTCGGCCTCACGCCGCGCGGCGGCGAGGTCCGGGGCGCGATCCGGATGGGCGCGCAGAGTCTGCTGGCCCGGCCGACCCACCGGCTGATCCGCGGCGGGCTCGGCTACGTGCCGGAGGACCGCTGCGTGTTCGCCGGGCTCACCGTCACGGAGAACCTGCGGCTCGCCGAACGCCGGGGCACCACCCCGGCGTACGACAAGGTCTACGCCCTCTTCCCGGAGCTGGACCGGCGCGGACGGCAACGGGCCGGCTCACTCTCCGGCGGGCAGCAGCAGATGCTCGCGATCGGCCGCGTGCTGCTCAACGACAACCGGCTGCTGCTGATCGACGAGCCGACCAAGGGCCTGGCGCCGAAGGTGGTGACCGAGGTGGCCGAGGTGCTGGAACGGGTCGCCGAATCCGTGCCGGTGCTGCTGGTCGAGCAGAACCTGGCGGTGGTCCGCCGGCTCGCCCGGGACGCGGTCGTGCTGGCCGCCGGGCAGGTGGCCTGGACCGGCGACGCCCAGGAACTGCTGCTGGAGACCGCCCTGACCAAGTCGTTGCTGGGCGTGGGCTCGGCGGAGGGGCACGCGCCGAGCGCGAGGAGTGAGCTTGCGAGCCCCGCAGGCGCGAGGAAGGACCAGCACTGATGGACACCGTCATCCTGTTGGCGCTGACCGGGCTCGGCCTGGCGGCGCTCTACTTCCTGGTCGCCAGCGGGCTCTCCCTGGTCTTCGGCCTCGCCGACGTGCTCAACTTCGCGCACGGCGTCTTCCTCGGCGTCGGCGCGTACGGGACCTGGTGGGCGGCGCACAACCTGCCCGGCGCCGGCTCGGACGGCTTCGGCTTCGTGGTCGCCGTCGCCTTCGGGGTGGCCGCCGGCACGCTGGTGGCGATGCTGGTCGAGCTGGTGCTGATCCGTCCGCTCTACTCCCGCACCATCGAGCAGGTGCTGGTCACCGTCGGCCTCTCGCTGGCCGGCGTGGCCCTGCTCCAGGCCACCTGGGGCGCGGACGCCCGGCCCTTCCCGCGCCCCGAGTGGACCCGGCAGGTCACCTCGATCCTCGGCGCGAACGTGCCCAACGGCGGCCTGCTGCTGATCATCGCCGCGGTGCTGGTGCTCGGCGCGATCCTCGCCTTCCTCCGCTGGACCCGCTACGGCTTGATCATCCGGGCCGGCGTCGAGAACCGGGAGATGGTCACCGCGCTCGGCATCGACGTGCGCAAGGCGTTCACCCTCGTCTTCGCGATCGGCGGGGCGGCGGCGGCGCTGGCCGGCGCGCTCGGCGGCGTCTACTTCGGCACCGTCTCGCCCGGCCAGGGCAGTTCGCTGCTGATCTTCGCGTTCATCGTGGTGGTCATCGGCGGGATGGGCTCGGTGGTCGGCTCCGCGTACGCGGCGGTCGCCGTCGGGCTGACGCAACAGTTCGTCAACTACTACGGCACCTCCGGGCTGGGCGACATCTGCGTGGTCGCGCTGCTGGCCGTGGTGCTGCTGCTGCGCCCGCAGGGCATCGCCGGAAAGGTGGCAACGGCATGACCGAGGTCAAGAGCCCCGAGGTCCCGGCTCCGCCCGCGGCGGTGCCCGACGAGCTGGACCCGCGCCGGGGACGCTGGCACGGGCTGCGCCCGTTCCTGCCGCTGGTCGCGCTGGTGGTCGCGCTGATCCTGCCGTACTCCACGCTGCACCTGCCGGGCATCTTCGAGGGGGCGCTCAACTCCCCGGGCACCCTGCAACTGCTCGCCGTCTGCCTCGTCTTCGGCGGCCTGGCCGCCGGGTACGACCTGCTGTTCGGCCGCACCGGGATGCTCTCCTTCGGGCACGCCCTCTACTTCGCCGCCGGCGTCTACGGCACCGACATCCTGATCACCAAGGCGGGGCTGCCGCTGTGGCAGGCGGCGCTGCTGGCGATCACCGGCGGGTCGATCCTCGCCGCGCTCCTCGGCGCGGTGGCGCTGCGCACCGTCGGCATCGCGTTCGCCATGGTGACGCTGGCCTTCGCCCAGGTCGGGGCGATCCTGGTGGCCCGCGACTTCGGCGGGCTGACCGGCGGCGAGGAGGGCCTGCCGCTGGACGTCTCCGGGCTGCCGCAGGGGCTGGTCGGGGTCACCAACACGGTCAACCTCTACTGGCTGGCGCTGGCGTACCTGGTCGTGGTGGTCTTCGTGGTGCACCGGGTCTCCGGCTCGCCGACGGGGCGGGTGCTCGCCGGCCTGCGCGACGACGAGCGGCGCATCGGGGTGCTCGGGCTCGACCCGTACCGGTTCAAGCTGGTGGCGTTCACCCTGGCGGGTGGGCTGGCGGCGGCCGGCGGCGTGGTCTACGTCCTGATCGTCGGCGGCGCCTCGCCGCACATCACCTCCTCCGAGTGGACCCTGGCGCTGCTGGTCATGGTGGTGCTCGGCGGGCCGGGCACCCGATGGGGCCCGGTGATCGGCGGCATCCTCTACATGTACCTGGACCACCGCCTGGTCGCGTTCGGCACCTCCGACGCGGTGGAGGCGCTGCCCGGGTTCCTGAGCCGCCCGCTGTCGCAGCCGCTGTTCGTGCTCGGCACGGTCTTCATCCTGGCCGTCTACTTCTTCCCCGGCGGCCTGGCCAGCCTCGCCCCCCGCGTGGCACTCCTGCGCCACTCCCTCCGCCGCCCGTCCCGCCCGTCCTGACCCCGGGGCGTCGCCCCGCCGGACAGACCCCGTTGATCATGATGTTGTTGTCGCGAACCCGTTGACGGTGGCAATAACTTCATGATCGACGGGTCTCTGTCGTGGGAGGAGCGGTGCGGGATGGGTGAGCGGTTGGCGGTGGTGAGTGGTGGGGAGACCGGGATCGGGGCGGCCGTCGCGCGGGCGCTCGTGAGGGACGGGTGCGACGTCCTGATCGTCGGGCGGCGGGCGGACGTGCTGCTCGCCACGGCCGAGCGGGTGAACGCCGAGTGCGGTCGTCCCGGGGCTGCCCAGGCGGTCAGCGCCGACCTGACCGATCCGGAGCAGCTCGGCGGGGTGGTCGAGGCGGTCGCCGGGCGGCCGGTCGACGTGGTGGTCAACAACGCCGGGGGCTACCTGGGCGGGGACGTGAGCACGCTCGCCGGCACCGCCGCGCACTGGCGGACCAACCTGGACGCCAACGTGCTCACTGCCGTGTTGCTCACCGAGGCGCTGCGGCCGGCCCTGCGCCGACCGGGCGGCCGGGTCATCCTGGTCAGCTCGATCGCCGCCCAGCGGGGCGGCGGCGGGGCGTACTCGGCGGCGAAGGCGGCGCTGCACGGCTGGGCGTACGACCTGGCCGGGCAGCTCGGCCCGGAACAGATCACGGTCAACGTGGTGAGCCCCGGCTACGTAACCGGCCAGGTACTCGGCGTCAACGGCGGCTCCGTCCTCGGGCGCTGACGTCGACGCCTTCCCCGGCCCCCGTCCCGGGGGCGAGCGCCACCGGCCGGATCGTGACCGGAACCTCCCGAACCGGGGCGCGGCCGTCCGGCGCTGGTAGAAATGCCGGATGAGCCAGGATCGGACGGCGGTACGGGAGCGGGCCGAGGCGGTGCTGCGGCGGTTGGCCGGCGAGCACGCCCGGCTCCGCGAGGACCAGTGGCGGGCGATCGAGGCGCTGGTGGTCGACCGGCGCCGGGTGCTCTGTGTGCAGCGCACCGGGTGGGGCAAGTCGGCCGTCTACTTCGTGGCCACCGCCCTGCTGCGGGGGCGTGACCACGATGCCGCCGCCGGACAGGGCGACGGGGGCGGCACCGGCCCGACCGTGATCGTCTCGCCGTTGCTGGCGCTGATGCGCAACCAGGTCGAGTCGGCGGCCCGCGCCGGCATCCGGGCCCGCACGATCAACTCGGCCAACCTCGACGAGTGGGACGAGATCACCGCCGAGATCCACGCCGGGGCCGTCGACGTGCTGCTGATCAGCCCCGAGCGGCTCAACAACCCGGATTTCCGGGACACGGTGCTGCCGAAGCTGGCCGCCACCACCGGCCTGCTGGTGGTCGACGAGGCGCACTGCGTCTCCGACTGGGGGCACGACTTCCGGCCGGACTACCGGCGGCTGCGTACCTTCCTCAACAACCTGCCCGAGCGGACCCCGGTGCTCGCCACCACGGCCACCGCCAACGCCCGGGTCACCGCCGACGTCGCCGAGCAGTTGGGCGACGCCCTCGTGCTGCGCGGCAGCCTGGACCGGGAGTCGTTGCGCCTCGGCGTGCTCGACCTGCCGACCCCGGCGCACCGGCTGGCCTGGCTCGCCGACCACCTGGACCGGCTGCCCGGCTCGGGCATCGTCTACACGCTCACCGTCGCCGCGGCGGGGGAGACCGCCGAGTTCCTCCGTTCCCGGGGCTACGCGGTCGCCTCCTACACCGGCCAGGCCGAGGACGCCGACCGGCGCGCCGCCGAGCAGGACCTGCTGGACAACAAGATCAAGGCGCTGGTCGCGACGAGCGCCCTGGGCATGGGCTTCGACAAGCCCGACCTGGGCTTCGTGGTGCACCTCGGCGCGCCGGCCTCGCCGATCGCGTACTACCAGCAGGTCGGCCGCGCGGGCCGCGCCGTCGCGCACGCCGAGGTGCTGCTGCTGCCGGGCGTCGAGGACGCCGCGATCTGGCGCTACTTCGCCTCGCTGGCGTTCCCGCCGGAGGAGCAGGTCCGCGCGGTGCTGACGGCCCTGCACACCGACCGCCCGCTCTCCACGCAGGCCCTCGAACCGATCGTCGACCTGCGCCGGGCCCGGCTGGAGCTGATGCTCAAGGTGCTCGACGTCGACGGCGCGGTCCGCCGGGTGCGCGGCGGCTGGCTCGCCACCGGCGAGCCCTGGGTCTACGACGAGGCCCGGTTGCGCCGCGTCGCCCAGGCGCGCACCGCCGAGCAGCAGGCCATGCGGGAGTACGCGACCACGCCCGACTGCCGGCTGCGCTACCTGCGCGAGTGCCTGGACGACGCCGGGGCGACCGACTGCGGCCGGTGCGACCGCTGCGCCGGCCCGTTGTTCACGCCCGAGGTGTCCGACGTCGCGCTGACCGCCGCGCAGAACTTCCTCGGCCGCCCCGGCGTGGAGATCGCGCCGAAGAAGCTCTGGCCGACCGGGCTGGAGGCGGTGGGCGTACCGCTCAAGGGGCGGATCGCCCCGGCGGAGCAGGCGCTGCCGGGGCGCGCGGTGGGGCGGCTGTCCGACCTGGGGTGGGGCGGCCGGCTGCGCGACCTGGTGGCGCCGGAGGCGCCCGACGTCGCCGTCCCCGACGACGTGGCCACCGCCGTGGTCGAGGTGCTGAAGGCTTGGGCGCACGGGGACGACCCGTGGCCGCGCCGCCCGGTCGGCGTGGTCGCGGTCGGCTCGCGCAGCAGGCCCCGGCTGGTCGGCTCGCTCGCCGAGCAGATCGCCGCCGTCGGCCGGCTGCCGATGCTCGGCCGGGTGACGCCGGCCGGCCCGGCCGGCGGCGGGGGCCCGCGCGGCAACAGCGCCCAGCGGGTACGCGCGCTGCACGGTGCCTTCACCGTGCCGGAGGACCTGGCCGACACCCTCGCCGGCCTCGACGGGCCGGTGCTCCTCGTCGACGACCTGGTCGACTCGGGTTGGACGATGACGATGGTCGCCCGGGAGCTGCGCCGGGCCGGCGCCCCCGACGTGCTGCCCCTTGCCCTGGCGGTGGCCGGCTGAGCCGCGCGTCCCCGTCGCAGACCGGGCGGGGAAGTTCCCGGGCGGGCGGGATTGCGACCGTCGCCACGCCGAGTCGCCGCCGGGGCGGCGTGACCGTGACGGAGGGTAGCGTGAGCGGCATGACCGATCAGCAGCCCGGGCGTGAGCGGGACGGCGGCGGTGCCTGACCAGGCGTCGGCCGTGCCGGACCAGGGATCGACGGTGCGTGAGCAGACCTCGGCGGTGCCCGACCAGTCCCCGGCCGGGCCGGACCAGTCCCCGGCCGGGCCGGACCAGTCCCCGGCCGGGCCGGACCAGTCCCCGGTCGGGCCGGACCAGTCCCCGGTCGGGCCGGACCAGTCCCCGGTCGGGCCGGACCAGTCCCCGGCCGGGCCGGACCAGTCACTCGGGCCTGGGCCGTCGCCGGCCGGGCCGGAGGGGGTGTCGGCCGTGCCGGACCGGAGCACGCTCCGGCTGGCGCTGGTCGTCGGCGGCCTGGTGCTCGCGGTGCTGCTCGGCTTCGGTCTCGGCCGGCTCAACGGCGGTGGCCCGGCGGGGTCGGTGGGGCGGGACAGCGCCCTGGCCGACCACAACCATGCCCCCGGGACGGGCGCGCACGAGCACGGCGCCGACCAGGGCGCGGCGGCGGAGGCGGCGGGCCTCTCGGTCACCTCGGCCGGCTACACGCTCGCCCCCGTGGCGTCGTCGTTCACCGCCGGCCGGCCGGGCGAGCTGCGCTTCCAGGTGCGCGACGCGCAGCGTCGCCCGGTGACGCGGTTCGCCGTCGTGCACGACAGGCCGATGCACCTGATCGTGGTGCGCCGCGACCTGACCGGCTACCAGCACCTGCACCCGACCATGGCCGCCGACGGCACGTGGTCGGTGCCGCTGACCCTGGGGCAGCCGGGCGTCTGGCGCGCGTACGCCGACTTCACCGCGCTCGCCGACGACGGCCGGCAGACGGCGGTGACGCTCGGGGTCGACCTGGTCGCCCCCGGCGGCTACCAGCCGCGGCCGTTGCCGGCGCCGGCCACCTCGGCCACGGTCGACGGGTTCACCGTCGGCTACCAGGGCACACCGCAGGCGGGCCTGACCGTCCCGCTGACGTTCCGTTTCGGTTCGGCGGCCGGCGGCGCCCCGACGCTGGAGCGCTACCTCGGCGCGTACGGCCACCTGGTCGCGTTGCGCGAGGGCGACCTGGGTTACCTGCACGTCCACCCGGAGCCGCAGGCGGTCGACGGGGCGGTGACGTTCTGGGTGACCACGCCCGGCCCGGGCCGGTACCGGCTCTACCTCGACTTCCAGGTCGGCGGCGTGGTGCGGACCGCCGAGTTCACCCTGACCGTGCCCTGACCCTCTGGCGGTCGGCCCCATCGTCGCGCCGCCGGCCGCGCGGTCGTCGTCGCCGCCGGCGGCGGTTCGGGGCGGCGCTGCGGGTGGCCCGGCCCGCGCTGGTGGTGGCTCGGGCGGCGCCGCGGGTGGCGGTGGTGCGGGTGGCGGCTCAGCCGGCGCGCCGGATCGGGCGGCGGGCCAGGTAGCGCAGCAGGTCGCGGATGTGGTGTTTCTCCTCGGCCGGCACGGTGGGGTCGGCCAGCCGTTGCAGGATCACCCGGACATCCGCCTCGACCGGGCCGTCGTCGACGCGCCGACGGGGGGCCGGGCCGGCGTCGGGCAGGCCGAGCGCACGGAACGCGGCCGCGACCGGCAGGTCCAGCGCGGCGCAGAAACCCCGCACCTTGGCGAGCTCGGGGTAGTCCTGCCAGTCCCCGGCGAGCCAGCGGAACACGGTGGAGCGACCGACGCCGGTGTGGGACGCCAGGTCCGTCACGGTCCACCCGCGTTCCTCGCGGGCGTCGTCGATGGCGCGCCGCACGAAGCGTGCGAAGGCCATCTGCGGCGATACCTCTACCGAACCCATCCCTGCGGGTCTTCCCTCCCGACCGGCACCCGGCGGTGCGCCTCCGAGGGTAGTACGAAAAGGTATGGAAACAATTGACTGACCGACCAGACCGTCCGGTGGGCGGGACTTTTTCGCCGAACAATCGTCGTCCGGCCGCGATCGGCCGCGCTGGCGCGGTGACGGGCCGGCGTCGGGCGGTAGCGCTAGCGCGGTGACGCGCCGGCGTCCGGGATGGTTGCGGGAAGCAGCGTCGCCAGCCGTGGGGTGACGTCCCACTGGCCGACCAGGTCCCGGTACTCCGCCCGCTGGCCGTCCGTCGGGGCGGTGCCGGTGCGCCGGGCCCGGATGAGCAGGTTGCGCGGGGTGTGCCGGGAGTCGACGAACTCCACCACCTCGGCCCGGTAGCCGTGCAGCCGGAGCAGCCCGGCCCGCAGCGCGTCGGTGAGGACGTCCGCGAAGCGCTCGCGCAGGATGCCCTGCCGGGTCAGCAGGTCGTACGGCGCGGGGGCCGGCCTGGCGCGCAGCTGGGCGGCGACGTCGTGGTGGCAGCACGGCGCGGCGAGCACCCAGCGGGCCCGCCAGCGCACCGCCCGAGCCAGCGCCTCGTCGGTGGCGGTGTCGCAGGCGTGCAGCGCCAGCACCAGGTCGGGGGCGGGCTCCACGACGGCATCGGCGATCGTGCCGGCCACGAAGCTGACCCGCTCGGCCCAGCCGAGCCGCTCGGCCAGCTCGGTGTTGCGGCGGCGCTGGTCCTCCCGGACGTCCACGCCGACCAGCTCGACGTCGAGCCCCCGCCGCGCCAGCCACCGGTACGCGGCGAAGGTCAGGTACGCGTTGCCGCACCCCAGGTCGACGACGCGCAGCGGCCCCGTCAGGTCGTCGGGGAGGGTCGCCGCCAGCGCCCGCAGGAACGCGTCGACCTGCCGGCGTTTGGCCGCCGAGCCCCCGATCTCCGCGAAGATCGGGTCGCCCGGGTCGAGCAGGTACTCCTTCGCCCGGTCGTGCCCGCCCGGCTCGGCGACCGGCCGGGCCGCGGCGGCCCGGTGCACCTGCGCCTCGCCCGACTTGGTCACCCGCAGTTGCAGCGTCGCGTCGGCGGTCTCCACGTGCCAGTTGCCGAACGGCTCGGCCAGCAGCGCGTCCACCGCCGCGTCCGCCTCCGGGCCGGGGGCGACGTTGCGGGTGTACGGCCGGGAGCCGTCGGAGGTGGAGATCTGCAGCCGGGGACCGGCCTTCAGCGCGACCGGCCGCAGTTCGGCGCGGACCATCGAGGGGCGGTGCCCGCGTCGACGTCCGGCGGCCACCGCCCGGGTCAGCGCGGGGTCGAGCAGCAGTGCCCGGACCTCGGTCAGGGCGGCATCCAGCGGTTCGGGCATTGCTCCATCCTCCTCGTCGTCGGCGGCGCACCGCCGGGCGGCCCGACCCCTCGGGCACGCTGCGCTCCCGCGGACGCGCCGGGTGCGCCGACCATGCGCGGTGGTGCGGTGGGCGCGTGAGGGCCGGTCGTGTTCGGTCGCCCGGTCGCCCGGTCGCGCGGGCCTTCATCCGGTCACGACGGCGACATCCCCGCACCGGGGACCGGTACGGGGATGTCGGGTGTCGTGCTCGGGGTCAGTCGGCGGTCGCCTCGGCCGGCGTACCGGCGGCGGAGCCACCGCCACCACGACGGCGCCGGCGGCGGCGCGGCTTCGGGGCCTCGCCCGCGGCGGCGGGGGCGTCGGCCTCGGTGGTGATCACCGCGGTCGGCTCGCCCGAGACGGTTTCGCCGGCGCGGCGACGCCGGCGGCGACGCGGGGTGCGGGTGCCCTCCTCGGCGGCCTCAGCGGCCTCGGCCGGCGCGTCGGCGCCCGGCCCGCCGGTCTCCCCGGTGGCGTGGCCCTGGCGGCGCTCGCCACGACCGCGACCGTCGCCGCGCCGGGAGCCCCGGCCCTCGCCCCGGCGGGACCGGCCACCGCCCAGGTCCTCCTCCACCTCGGCCGCCAGGCCGGCGCGGGTGCGCTCGGCCGTCGGCAGGGTGCCGGTGATCTCGGTGGAGATGTGCAGGTCGGTGTAGAGGTGCGGGGACGTGTGGTACGTCTCCGGCGGCTCCGGCATCTCCAGGCCCAGCGTCTTGTCGATGATCCGCCAGCGGGGCATGTCGTCCCAGTCGACGAAGGTCACCGCGACGCCGCTCGCCCCGGCCCGGCCGGTGCGACCGATCCGGTGGGTGTAGGTGTCCTGGTCCTCGGGGCAGTCGTAGTTGATCACGTGCGTGACACCGCTGACGTCGATGCCCCGGGCGGCGACGTCGGTGGCGACCAGGGTGTCGATCTTGCCCGCCCGGAACGCCCGCAGTGCCCGCTCGCGCGCGCCCTGCCCGAGGTCGCCGTGCACGGCGGCGACGGCGAAGCCCCGGAAGTCGAGGTCCTCGGCGACCCGGTCGGCGGCCCGCTTGGTGCGGGTGAAGATCATGGTCAGCCCGCGACCCTCGGCCTGCAGGATGCGGGCCACGATCTCGATCTTGTTCATCGAGTGGGTGCGGTAGGCCAGCTGCTCGGTCTGCGGCGACGGCCCCGTCTCGGCGGTGTGACCCGCGTGGATCGTCACCGGGTGGCGCAGGAAGCGCCGGGAGAGGGTGACGATCGGGTCGGGCATGGTCGCCGAGAAGAGCATCGTCTGCCGGTCCTCCGGCAGCATCGCGAGGATTCGCTCGACGTCGTCGAGGAAGCCCAGGTCGAGCATCCGGTCGGCCTCGTCGAGGACCAGCGCGTGCACCCGGTCCAGGCGCAGGTGCTTCTGCTTGGCCAGGTCCAGCAGGCGGCCGGGGGTGCCGACCAGGATCTCCACGCCCTTGCGCAGCGCGTCGACCTGCGGCTCGTAAGCCACACCGCCGTAGATCGGCAGCACCCGGACGCCCCGCGTCCGGCCCGCGGCGGCGAGGTCCTTGGCGACCTGGATGCCCAGCTCGCGGGTGGGCACGACGACCAGCGCCTGCGGCACGCCGTCGCCGCCCTCCTCGGGCGCGAAGACGCGCTCCAGCAGCGGTACGCCGAAGCCGAGGGTCTTGCCGGTGCCGGTGGGCGCCTGGCCGATCAGGTCGGTGCCGCGCAGCGCGATCGGGAGCGCGTACTCCTGGATGGCGAACGCGCGGGTGATGCCGGCCGCGGCCAGCGCGTCGACGGTCTCCTGACGCGCGCCCAGCTCGGCGAAGGTGGGTGCCTCCGGACGCACCGGAGCGGTGGCGGCCAGCTCCTGGCCGTCCATGAGTTCTTGGGTCAGCTCGCTCATATGGATTTGGGGGTGCCCTCTCGTGGGGTGCGCCCCGTCATGTCCTCAGGGCGCGATCGGTGTGGCGCGGGCCACACGGTCGGCGGCAGAATGCCTGGCCGGACCGGGCCGCACGCGCGCCGTGGAGTCGGACTTCGATCGGACCGACCGGTCTGTTGGACCGGCCTGGCCAGCTCGGCGCCCACGGCAACTGCTCCATGTTACCTGAACAGCACGCCGGTCGTCCTGATTCCTGGCGCAGGCTGCGCGCCCGGGGGACCCGGGTGTGACCTGCGTCACTCCCCCTGGGGTGTGCGGGAGGGCGGTAGCCTGCGCTCGTGCCCGACCCCGACCAGACCGGCCCTGC
>NZ_JBFAAF010000002.1:16420-127012 GCF_040639595.1 Micromonospora sp. NPDC023814 | reverse complement strand
ACCTGCCGTCCCGGACCTGCCCGGCCCTGCCGTCCCGGACCTGCCCGGCCCTGCCGTCCCGGACCTGCCCGGCCCTGCCGTCCCGGACCTGCCCGGCCCTGCCGTCCCGGACCTGCCCGGCCTGGTCGCGTTCGGCGAACTGCTCGCCTTCGAGCGGATGGCCGTCGACGCCCGGCTCGCCCCCGACCTGCGCCGCCGGGCGGCCCTGAGCGAGATGGCCGCCGCCGAGATCGGCAACTACCGTCGGCTGGCCGACCGGCTCGCCGCGCTCGGCGTGCTCCCCGACGACGCGATGGCGCCGTACGTCGCGCCGCTGCAGGCGTACCACGACTCGACCGAGCCGCGGGACTGGGCGGAGGCGGTGACCAAGGCGTACGTGGGCGACGCCATCACCGACGACTTCATCCGGGAGATCGCCGCAGCCCTGGCCGAGCCGGACCGCCAGCTCGTCCTCGACGTGGTGCACGACTCCGCGTACGCCGACTTCGCCGTCGCCGAGATCCGGGCCGCCATCGCGGCCGACCCGAAGGTGGCCGGCCGGCTCTCGATGTGGGCGCGGCGGCTGGTCGGGGAGGCCCTGTCGCAGGCCGGTCGGGTCGCCGCCGACCGGGGCGCGCTGACCGCCCTCATCGCCGGCAGCGACCGGGTGGACGTGCAGGGACTGTTCCGGCGGCTGACCGAGGTGCACACCACGCGGATGGCCGCCGCCGGGCTGAACAACTGACGCGCGAGCCCGACGACTGACGCACCGGCACACGGAGTGCCGGACGAGTCGGCGTGCCGGGCCGGGTCGGCGGGGTCCGCGACGGGCGACGACGTCACCCGTCGCGGGCTGCCGACCGGGTCAGCGGACGGTGAAACCGACCGCCCGCGGCGACGCCTCGGCGATCTCGACGTAGGCGACCTTGTTGACCGGCACGATCACCCGCCGGCCCTTCTCGTCGGTCAGGGAGAGCGTGCCCTCGTCCTTGGCCATGGCGTCGGTCACGATCTGCTCGATCTCGGCCGGCGACTGCGCGCTCTCCAGCACCAGCTCGCGGGGCGCGTACTGCACGCCGATCTTGACCTCCACAGTGCCTCCTCGTTCGGGCGAAAGAGCCGCCGAGGGGAAGGCTATCCGATCTCGCGCCCCGATGCTCAGGCTGACTCACCTTGCAGCGGGAAGCTGGCGATGCCCCGCCAGGAGAGTGCGGCGACCAACGCCTCCGCCTCCGCCTTGGGCACCTGCCGGCCGCCGGCCAGCCAGAACTGCGCGGCGGTCTCGGCCGCCCCGACCAGGCCGGAGGCGAGCAGCTCGGCGTGTGCCCGGCTGACCCCGGTGTCGGAGATGATGGTGTCGGTGATGGCCGCGATGCAGCCCTGCTCGACCCGCTCGGTGCGCTGCCGGACCGCCGGGTCGTTGCGCAGGTCGGACTCGAAGACGAGGCGGAACGCCTCGCTCTCGTGGTCGACGAAGTCGAAGTATGCGCGCACCGACGCGCCGACCCGCTCCTTGTTGTCGTTGGTGCCGCGCATGGCCTCGTCGACCTTCGCGAGGATCGCGTCGCAGTGCGTGTCCAGCAGCGCGAGGTAGAGGTCCATCTTGCCGGGGAAGTGCTGGTAGAGCACGGGCTTGGAGACTCCCGCCCGTTCGGCGATGTCGTCCATCGCCGCCGCGTGGTAGCCCTGGGCGACGAACACCTCCTGCGCGGCGGCGAGCAGTTGCTTGCGGCGCGCCGAACGGGGCAGGCGGGTGGGCCGGCCGGCTGTCTGTGCACCGTTCCCCACAGCGGTCATGGGAACCTCCGAGTTTCTTCGTACGAGCCGGCATTTCACCCGAACCGGTCTGGGCTCATGGCCCGTCGCGGAATTGGCCCGCCGCTGTAACTTATCGCCACTGTCACCACACGGTAGCCTCAGCGGGGGCGACCAAGGAGCGCGCGGTGAGTGAAACAGGGCAACCCGGTGCCGCCACCCCGGGAGAGCACGGCGACGGGACAGGTCAGCAGGACGACCTGGGCCGGGCCGGCAGCGGGTGGGCGCCCTCGGCGGCCGGATGGTCCCGGGGCCAGGAGATTTCCGGGGCCCGCGAGCAGGGCTCAGCGTGGGGTCCGCCCGACCCGGGTCTCGGCTGGGCCGCCTCCTCACCCCGGCACGGCGACCTGCCGTCGCCGCTGCCCGGTCCGCCGGCCGCACCCGAGCCGCCGGCCCGGGCCAACGGTCACCACGTCAACGGCGTCAGCCACGCCGACGACGCGGCAGCCGGCCGCCAGGCCCCGGTGAGCGCCCCGCCCGGCATCCTCGGCGAGCAGCGCCGCGACCCGGGAGGTGACCGGCTGGTGGTGCCCGCGCAGCGGCCGGCGCCCGCGGCCGAGGAGCCGTCGGGCCCGCAGCACGGGCTCGCCGAGCCCGAGACCGGCCCCGCCCGGCACTCCTCCGCGGACCCGTCGGCCGGCCGCCAGCCGCGCTGGGCCGACCCCGGCCTGCCGACCTCGGCCCCGCCGGCCATGCAGGTCCCGCCCGTCGGCACGGCGGCCAGCGGCTTCGAGGTGCCGCCCGGCTTCCACGCGCCGACCGTCGACCGCTCCACCGAGGAGCCCTCCCCGGCCGCCGGTGCCCCCGGCTGGGCCGACCCGTTCCCGCCGGAGCCGCCGTCCCCCGCCCCCCGGCGCCCGTTCCCGCCGGCCGGCGAGCGCCCGCCCGCGCCCGAGGCGTCGACGGGCGACCGGCCGGCGACCGGCGACCGGCTCTCCGGCGTCGACCGCGCGCTCGGCGCGGAGCGCGCCTTCCGGCAGGAGTACGGCTCCGACCGTGGCCCGGTCGCCGGGCAGGACCCCGCCGAGCAGGCCGGCGGCTCGGGTGCCACCGGCCCCGACCGCGTGCCGGGCGTCGAGCAGGTGGCCGCGGAGCACGCGCCGGGCGCCGACCGTGGGCCCGGCGCCGGCCGGGAACCGGGCGACTCCCGCGCGCCCGCCGCCGAACGGCCACCGGCGACCGAGCCGGACTGGTCCGGCCCGAACTGGAACCGGCCGAGTTGGGGCGGCGGTTGGGCGCCCCCCTGGTCCCGTGAGGAAAGCGAGCCGGCCGGCCGCCGGGCCTGGGACGAGCCCGCCGCCACCGGCCGCCGGTCCCGGGCGGAGGACGAGCCGGCCGGCCGCCGGGCACGCGAGGAGGACGAGCCCGTGGGCCGCCGGTCCCGCGAGGACCGGGCGTCGGGCTGGACCGCCGAGCCGCACCGACCCTACGAGCCGCCGCGCGCCGAGCCGCCCGGCCGGTCCTACGAGGTCGGCCGGACCGAGTCCGCGCCGCGCCCGGCGTACGAGACGCCGGCCGAACCCGCCGACGGGGCGGCGTCGCCCGCGGCCGACCGGTCCCTCCCGGTCCCGGCCGAGCGGCCCGCCTGGGCGGGCGGGGGGCCGTCCGGCGCGCCCGCGAGTGCGCCCCCGGCTGCGTACGACCTGGCCGGCACGGCGGAGGGCACCACTCCCGCGCCGGCCGGGGACGAGACCGCGGGCCCGACGGTCCGGCCGTTCCGGCTCCGGCCGGTGAGCGAGGAACGGCCCCCGGCATCGCCGGAGGCGTCGGGCGGCCCGCAGGCCGCCGCCGGTCCCGCCGCCGCGGCCACCACGAGCGGAACCGGGCGACGTGACCGCACCCCGTCCGCGCCCGCCCCGACGAGCGCACCTCCCTACGCGGCCCGCCGATCCGCCGCCGAACCGGCGTCGACGGCTGAGTCGGCCGGCGACGACCGGCTCCCGGACCGCCCGTCGGCGGTGTTGCCGCAGCGCGTCCCCGCCGAACCGGACGTGCCCGTCGTGCCGGAGCCGCCAGCCGTGGAGCCACCCGCCGAAACCCCGGAACTCGCCCGCATCGCCACCCATCTGCGCCGCGACGACGAGCCCGCACCGCTGCGGGAGCGGCCGGAGGGCTTCGACGTCAACGCGATCCTCGACGCCGTACGCGGGGTGGCCGGGGTTCGCGACGCGGCCCTGCGCCGCACCCCGGCCGGCGCGCACAGCCTGCGGCTCGACCTGGCCGACGGGGCCGACCCGGCCGAGGTGAGCCGGCTGGTCGCCCGCCTGCTCCAGGAGCGGATGGGGCTCGCCGCCGCCCCGCGGAACGTGCCCGGCATGCCGGCCGCCCCGGCCCCGCCGGTGCGCCGCCGGTCGGCCGAGCCGCGCGCCGCCGAGACCAGGTCGCCGGGCTCCGCCGGGCCGCCGGCCGCCGAGACCCGGGTGCCCCGCAGCCGCGCGGCCGGCAGCCCGACCGATGCCGCGCAGGCCCGTGCCGAGCAGCGTCCCGAGCCGGCGCCGGAGCCCCCGCGTCGACGCCGGCAGTCCGCCGCCCCGCACCGGGGCCGGGCCACCGTGGAGGAGCCGGGCTCGGTGTCGGCCGCCCCGGCCGGGACCCCCACCGGCAGCCCGGCGACCGTCGGCACGTCGTACTCGGGCGGGCAGGTGACGACGACGGAGTCCGCGCCGTCCCGGCCGTTGGACACCGGCGGCGCGGCCGGTCCCCGGGTGGTGATCGACCACGTCCAGGTGAGCACCTTCGGGCTCGACGCCACCGTGGAGGTGCGCCTCGTCGCTGGCGGGGCGAGCGCCGCCGGCTACTCGACGGGACCGGCGGTCGACGGGTACGTGCTGCGGCTCTGCGCGGTGGCCGCCGCGGCGGCGGTGGACGAGCTGCTCCGCGGCGGGGATCCCGGGCCGGAGCGGGGCCGCTGCTTCGTGGAGCACGCCGCGGTGGTGCCGTTCGGCAACTGCGAGGTGGCCACGGTCGTGGTGCTGCTCGTCTGCGACGGCTGGGTCGAGCAGCTCGTCGGCTCCGCGCTGGTCGCCGGCGATCCCCGGCAGGCGGTCGTCCGGGCCACCCTGGCCGCGGTCAACCGCCGGATCGAGGCGCTGCTGGCCTGAGCGCGGGGGTGCGGTCCGACGCGCCGGGGAAAGCGGCGCGCGGGCCGCAGGCGTGGTCCGAACGCTGCCGAGCGCCGCAGGCGCGGTTCGACGCGCTGCCGGGCGGGGCGGGCACGGGCAGACTGGAGGGATGAAGCGCGCCACCCTCTGGCCGGACCATCTCCTCCCCGAGCACTCCGTCCCGCCGCCCTGGCCGGGGCGCGAGGTGCGCCTCGACGGCACCGTGACGTACGTCCGGGACACCCCGGCCACCGCCCCCGGCGCGCAGCCGGCGCTCTACGTCCACGGCCTGGGCGGCTCGTCGCAGAACTGGACCGACCTGGCCGGCCTGCTCGCCGACCGCCTCGACGGGCAGGCCATCGACCTGCCCGGGTTCGGCCGCAGCGAGCCGGGGCGCCGCTACACCGTCCCGGCCTTCGCGGAGCGGGTGATCCGGTGGATCGAGCACTCCGGCCGGGGGCCCGTGCACCTGTTCGGGAACTCGCTGGGCGGGGCGATCTCGGTGCAGGTGGCGGGGCTGCGGCCGGATCTGGTTCGGACCCTGACCCTGATCTCGCCGGCTCTGCCGTTCCTCGACTTCCGGCGCTCGTTGCAGGGTCGGATGCTGCCGCTGCTGGCGATCCCCCGGGGCGAGCGCCTGGCCGCCCGGCAACTGGCCAAGCTCGCCCCCGAAGTGATGGCCCAGCAGGTCATGGAGGCGTGCATCGGCGACCTGAGCCGGATCAGCGAGCAGCGCCGGCAGGAGGCGCTGGAGGAGATCCGGGTGCGCTACGAGGCCGAGCACTACGCCGCCGCGTACGTCCGGACGTTCCGCGGCCTGGTCTCCAGTTTCCTGCGGTCGTACCTGCCGGGGTCGGGGTCGCTGTGGCGGCTGGCCGGTGTGGTCCGGGCGCCCACGCTGGTCATCGGAGGGCGGCACGACCGGCTGGTGGACGTCCGGGTGGCGCCGCAGGCCGCGCGGGTCGTCCCGGACAGCCGCCTGCTGATGCTCGACGGCGTCGGGCACGTGGCGCAACTGGAGGTGCCGCGCCTGGTCGCCCGTGCCGTGCTGGGCCTGCTCGCCGAAACGGGGGACACCGCGAAGCGGTCCGACATGGCAGGCTGACCGGGATGTCCTCCGCCCGCCGCCGCCCCGCCCCGCCCCCGACCCGGGGCCATCGGGCCGCAGCCTCCGCCGGCGGGCGTAGGCACTCCACGGGCCGGGCGCCGGCCGCCGCCCAGGGCCCGGACCTGTGCCGTCCCCGGCACCGCCGGCCGGCCCGCCGGCGTCGCCTCGTCGAGCTGGTCGCACTCCTCCTCGCGGTTGGCGCGGCGGTGGCTGTGGTCGCCGACCGGCGGGGCGCCGACGTCGACGCGGAGGTGCTCACCGCCGAGGAACTGGCCCCCGCGCCGGCGGTCGCGCCGGTGTCCGCCTCGCCGGTCCCGGCGTCGCCCGCCGCCGCCACCATGCCCCCGCCGCCGGTGCTGCGGCTGCCCGGGCCGGTGCCGTCGGCGGGCCGGGGCAGCTTCGGCTACGACGACCGGGTGCGCCCGGTGCTGGGGGAGGCCGGCAGGCTGCACCGCTACCGGGTCGCCGTGGAGTCGGGCTCCGCCGAGGACGCGGGCGAGTTCGCGGCCGCTGTCGAGGAGGCGCTCACCGGGCCGGGGAGCTGGGTCGACGGCGGGCTGCGGTTGCAGCAGGTACGCGCGGACGACCGGCACGACTTCACGGTCTACCTGGCCACCGCCGCCACGGCGGGCCGGATGTGCGCGGCGGGCGGGGTCGACATCCGGGTGGGCGGGCGGCCGTACACGTCGTGCCGGGCGCCCGGCAAGGTGATCATCAACCTGGACCGTTGGCGGCTGTCGGTGCCGCACTACGTGAGCGCCCGCGTGCCGCTCTCGGTCTACCGGACGTACGTGGTTAACCACGAGGTCGGGCACCAGTTGGGGCACCGGCACGAGCGCTGCCCGGGCAGGGGCCGCCCGGCGCCGGTGATGATGCAGCAGACGCTCTTCCTCAACGGCTGCGTCGCCAATGCCTGGCCGTACCGCGACGGTCGGCGTTACGCCGGGCCGCCGCTCTAGCCGCCGCCGGCCGGACAGCGGGGCAGGAGCGCGCCGCCGGCTACGGCCTGAACTAGCCGTAGCCGGAATCGCGGCAAAAGCGCGGAAATGCCCAGATCGGCGTGGGACGCTCAGGTCATGACGTCGTCGTCCCCTTGCGACCCGCCTGGTCCGCCGACCCACCGTCCGTCGCCGTCGCCGCGACCCCTGTCCCGGGACCGCCGCCTGCCGGCCCTGCTCCGGGACCGGCGCGCCCTCGGGATCGGTCTGGCCCTGCTGCTCGCGGCGTCCGCCGTGGTGACGCTGGCCCCCCGGCCCGGCGGGCAGGCCGGCGAGCCGTCCACGGGTGATCCGGGCCGGGCGGCGTACGGGGCGGCGGCGGGCGAGCACGAGCAGCGCCCCACCCACACCCCCTACCCGCGGGAGGGCACGGGCAGCTTCGTCGCCGCGACCGGGGACTCCCCGGTGCGGGGCACCGACGGGCCGGTCCGGCGCTACCGGGTGGCCGTGGAGTCGGGCACCGGCCAGGACGTCGCCGCCTTCGCCGCCACCGTCGACGAGGTGCTGGGCGACCCGCGCGGCTGGACCGCCTCGGAGGAGTTCCGGATGCAGCGGGTGGCCGAGGCGGACGACGCCGACTTCACCGTCTACCTCGCCACCCCGGACACCTCGGAGCGGATGTGCGCGGAGGGCGGGCTGAGTACCGAGGGCTACACCTCCTGCCGGCTCCCCGGTCAGGTGATCATCAACCTCGCCCGCTGGCTGGAGGCCGTCCCGGACTACGGGGCGCCGCTGGAGATCTACCGCGCCTACGTGGTCAACCACGAGGTGGGCCACGAGTTCGGCGAGGAACACCAGGCCTGCCCGGCCCCGGGCGAGCCGGCTCCGGTGATGCAACAGCAGACGTACGGACTGGACGGCTGCGTCGCCAACGCCTGGCCCTACGTCGACGGCTCGCGCTACGAGGGCAAGCTGGTCCCCGGGATCTGAATATTCCCGCTCCCGCAGTTCGGGCGACGTGTCCCTCCTCATGGCCGACCGGCCCCACGACGGGCGACAATGGCTCGGTTCGCCATCAGCCGATCCCGGGGAGTCCACCGTGTCGTTGCCCCCGCTCGTCGAGCCCGCCGCCGAGCTGACCGTTGACGAGATCCGCCGCTACTCGCGCCACCTGATCATTCCGGACGTCGGGGTCGAGGGGCAGAAGCGGCTGAAGAACGCCCGGGTGCTCTGCGTCGGCGCCGGCGGTCTCGGCTCGCCGGCCCTGATGTACCTGGCCGCCGCGGGCGTCGGCACCCTCGGCATCATCGACTTCGACACCGTCGACGAGTCCAACCTCCAGCGCCAGATCATCCACGGCGTCTCCGACGTCGGCCGCTCCAAGGCCGAGTCGGCCGCGGCGTCGGTCCGGGAGATCAATCCGCTGGTCGACGTGGAGATCCACAACACCGCGCTGGACCGGGACAACGTCCGCGACATCTTCTCCCGGTACGACCTGATCGTCGACGGCACGGACAACTTCGCCACCCGATACATGGTCAACGACGCGGCGGTGCTGCTCGGCAAGCCGTACGTCTGGGGGTCGATCTACCGCTTCGACGGCCAGGCGTCGGTGTTCTGGGCCGAGCACGGCCCCTGCTACCGCTGCCTCTACCCGGAGCCCCCGCCGCCCGGCATGGTCCCCTCCTGCGCCGAGGGCGGCGTGCTCGGCGTGCTCTGCGCCTCGATCGGCTCGATCCAGGTCAACGAGGCGATCAAGCTGCTCGCCGGCATCGGGGAGCCGCTCGTCGGCCGGCTGATGGTCTACGACGCCCTGGAGATGAGCTACCGCAAGATCAAGGTCCGCAAGGACCCGAACTGCGTGCTCTGCGGCGAGAACCCGACGGTCACCGACCTGCTGGAGGACTACGAGGACTTCTGCGGCGCGGTGTCGGTGGAGGCGCAGGAGGCGGTGGTCGACTCGACCATCACCGCGCTGGAGCTCAAGGAGTGGCAGGACGCCGGCAAGGACATCTTCCTCGTCGACGTCCGCGAGCCGGCCGAGTACGAGATCGTCCGGATCCCCGGCGCGACGCTGATCCCCAAGGGGGAGATCATCTCGGGCGAGGCGCTGGCCAAGCTGCCGCAGGACCGGCAGGTCGTGCTGCACTGCAAGTCCGGGGTCCGCTCCGCGGAGGCGCTCGCCGCGCTCAAGGCGGCCGGCTTCCGCGACGCGGTGCACGTGCAGGGCGGCGTGCTCTCCTGGATCAAGCAGATCGACCCGTCACTGCCCGCGTACTGACCGGTCGCACCAGAGGCCCTTCCGCCCGTGCGGGAGGGCCTCTGTGCCGTGCCGCCAGCCCCGGCACCGGACCCGGTCCGCGCGTCGCGCCGGTCGACGGTGGCTGCCCGGTGGACCCGGCCGAGCCGTTTCCCGGAGGCGGGACCGACTTTTCGCAGGTAGCGTGTCCGCCGTGATCGACATGGACGCCGCGATCGGCTTCGTCGTGGCGCACGGGGACGCGGTGGACCGCGCCCGTCTCTCCCGGTTGCGCACCGGCGCGCCGGTGCCGGTGGAGCTGCTCGACGAGGCCGAGGCCGGGCAGGCGCCCGGCGGTGGCTGGCCGGCAGTGCTCGGCGGCGAGGTCGCCTCGGTCGACGCGACCTGCTTCCGCCTCGCCGAGCTGGACGACCTCGGCGCGCTCGGCCGTCCCGCCGCCCGGCACGCGCTGGACTGGCTCGCCGCCCGGCAACTGCCCGACGGTGGCTGGGAGGAGGACCCGCGGCTGGCCGGCCTGGCTCCGGAGTGGGCCCGCCCCGGTGACCCGGAGGCCCGGCTCTACCTGACCGCCAACGCCGGCTACTGGCTGACCGTCGCCGGGCTCGACGCGCGGGCCGCCGGCCCGCTGGACCACCGGGTCGGTGGGGCGTACGCCGGGGTGGTGCAGGCGGCGGCGCACGCGCTGGCCACGGCGCTCGCCCCCGACGGCAGTTGGCCGTCCTTCCTGCCGGCCGGGTGGCTGAGCGCGGCGGTGCTGCACCGGCAGCAGATGTACGACGAGTCGGCGCGTATCCAGGCGGTGCTGGCCGAGCGGGTGCCGAAGATGTCCCCGGCCGACGTGGCGTGGCTGGCCGCCACGCTGCGCCGGGTCGAGGTGGGCGAGGAGCAGTGGTTGCTGGTGTCCGCCCGCAGGCGGCTCGCCGAGACCCAGCGCAGCGACGGCGGCTGGGACAGCGACGACGGACACCAGTTCGACGTGCACACCACGCTGACCGCGATCCGGGCCTGCCGCCCGGCGGTCACTTCAGCTGGCTGATCACCAGCGGCCACCAGCCGTCGGGGGTGAACGCGGCCGGGTCGATGCTCTCCAGCACCATCCGCAGCTCCTCCGCCCGTTCGGCCCGGCCCGGCTTGCCCTCGTCAGCCTCGACGAAGAGCGCGAACTGGTAGAGGAACTCGACGAAGGCGCGGAAGTGGGTGTTCACCGGCTGCACGTCCTGCTGCTCCAGGTCGAACTGGAGGATCTCCCCGGTGCGCGGGTCGAGCACGTAGAGCAGGTCGGTGTTGTCGGCCACCGCGCCGACCACGATCAGCCGGATGTCCAGCGAGCCGTCCTCGGTGGTCAGCTGGATGGTGTCGTACAGCTCGATGTCGCCTTCGAGGAAGGCGGTGAAGACCACCGCCACGTCGAGCGGGATCTCGTCGCCGTCGGGAAGCATCTCGGGGGTGAAACCCCCCTCCAGCCACGCCTCGCGCGGGTACGGGATGAGCTCGTCCTCGTTCCACAACGCGGTGAACCGGGGATCAGCAGCCATGACGGTCCTTCGCGGGGTCGACGGGTGGGTCAGGAGGAAAGGCCGGCGGCGATCAGCAGCCGCCGCCAGTTGTCGGCGTACTCGCCGGCGTGCCGGCCCTTGCGCAGCCGCAGCTCGACGGCGGCGGGACCGAAGACGGCGGCCGTCAGCTCCGGGTAGCGGGGGCCGAGCACGTACTCGTCGAAGAACGTGGCGACATCGGGGGCGATGACGGTGAACTCGACGTCCTCGTCGGGGTGCTCGTACTGGTAGACGTAGGCGCTGGACTCCATGTAGTAGACGTCCAGGTCTTCCCGGTCGAGGTAGATCGGGTCGCCGCCGCGGATCTCGGTGCGGGGGCCGGCGGGGACGCTGTCCATCTCGTAGCCGACGATCAGCGGGCTGCCCATCGGGTCGTTCGGGTTGACCTCGGCCTCCTCCCACGCCTGCGGGGTGAGGATCTCCTTCGGCGCGTGGAACCGGAAGTCGTCGCCCTCGATGCGCCGGAAGAGGCTGTAGACCTCGGCGACGCCGGGCAGGTCCGCGATCGGCTCCAGCGGCGCCGGTCCCTCGATGCGCACGCCGAAGCCGTGCTCGGCCTCCACCCGGGTGAGCAGCGCCAACTTCTCGGCGATCCGGGCGAGGACGGCGGGGTCCGGCTGGGTCATGGCACGACCTTCACGATGACCGGGGTGCCCGGGGGCACGTCGCGCAACGCCACGGGGAGATCTCTCGGCCGATCTCGCGGTTGGTCCAGGCGTCCATCAGCCTGAGGTTAGCGTGTTCGTCCTTTCCGTCGAGTTGCAGCTCGTGGACGTGGTCCGGGTCGAGTCCCTGGCCCCGGGCGCTGACCGGCCCCCGGCCGCCGTAGAGGCGGTCGACGAGGTCCTTGTTGGCGAGGTACCGGTTGGTCTCCGGGGCAGCCTGGCGATCCGGCGCAACTCTCCACTACGGAGGCTCAGCCGCGCAGGTGGCCGTCCCCGGTCACCACGTACTTGGTGGAGGTCAGCTCGGGCAGGCCCATCGGCCCGCGGGCGTGCAGCTTCTGTGTGGAGATGCCGATCTCGGCGCCGAAGCCGAACTCCCCGCCGTCGGTGAACCGGGTCGAGGCGTTGACCATCACGGCCGCCGCGTCCACCCGGGCCACGAACTCCCGGGCGGCGGTGGCCGAGTCCGTGACGATCGCCTCGGTGTGCCCCGTGCCGTACCGCCGGATGTGCGCGACCGCCACGTCGAGCGAGTCGACGACGGCGACCGAGATGTCCGCGGAGAGGTATTCGGTGGCGAAGTCCTCGTCGGTGGCCGGCACCACCGCCGGCGAGTGGGGCGCGACGCGGTCGTCGCCGTGCACGGTCACGCCCGCGTCGGCGAACGCGGCCAGCACCGGCGGCAGGAAGGCGTCGGCCACCGCCGCGTGCACCAGCAGCGACTCGGCGGTGTTGCAGGTGGACAGCCGCTGCGTCTTGGCGTTCAGCGTGATCGCGACCGCCTTCGCCAGATCGGCGGCGGCGTCGACGTAGACGTGGCAGTTGCCGACGCCGGTCTCGATGACCGGCACCGTCGACTCCTCCACCACCGTGCGGATCAGGGACGCGCCGCCGCGCGGGATCAGCACGTCGACCAGGCCACGGGCGCGCATCAGCTCCTTGACCGAGTCGCGGGTGCTGGCGTCGAGCAGTTGCACCGCGTCCGCCGGCAGGCCCGCGCCGGAGACGGCGTCGCGCAGCACCGCGACCAGGGCGGCGTTGGAGTGCGCCGCCGACGAGGAGCCGCGCAGCAGCGCCGCGTTGCCGGACTTCAGGCAGATTCCGGCGGCGTCGACGGTCACGTTCGGCCGGGCCTCGTAGATGATGCCCACCACGCCGAACGGTACCCGGATCTGGCGCAGCTCCAGCCCGTTGGGCAGGGTCGAGCCGCGGACCACCTCGCCCACCGGGTCCGGCAGCGCGGCCATCTGCCGCAGCGCGTCGGCGATGCCCGCCACCCGCCCCGCGTCGAGGGCGAGCCGGTCCAGCACGGCCCCGCTCAGCCCGGCCGCGCGCCCGGCCGCCACGTCCGCCTCGTTCGCCGCCAGGATCTCCGGCGTACGCGCCACCAGCGCGTCGGCCATCGCGACCAGCGCGGCGTCCTTGGCCGTACGCGTGGCGACGGCCAGCGCCTCCGCCGCCGTACGCGCCCGTCGGGCCTGCTCGCTCACGCTCATCGCCGCACTCATCTCCTCAGTCGTTAGGAAGGGCCCCTTGCTATACAGAATCCGATAACAAGGTGCCCTTCCTTACAGCAGTACCAGGTCGTCGCGGTGGACGACCTCCCGTTCGTACGCCGGGCCGAGCGCCGCGGCGAGTTCCGAGGTCGACCGGCCGAGCAGCCCGGGCAGCTCGACCGCGTCGTAGTTGACCAGCCCCCGGGCGACCGGCGCGCCCTCGACGTCCACCAGGTCGACCGGGTCGCCGGCGGTGAACGCCCCGTCCACGGCCGTGATCCCGGCGGGCAGCAGCGACTTGCGCCGGCCCACCACCGCGGCGACCGCGCCCGGGTCGAGGTGCAGCCGCCCCCGGGGCGAGGTGGCGTGGGCCAGCCAGAAGAGCCGGGCCGCCGGGCGCCGGCGGCTCGGGTGGAACAGGGTGCCGACCGGCTCGCCGGCCAGCGCCGGGGCGGCCAGCGGCGCGGCGGTCAGCACCACCGGGATGCCGAAGCCGGTGGCGATCCGGGCCGCCTCCACCTTCGTCACCATGCCGCCGGTGCCCACCCCGGCCCGCCCCGCGCCGCCGATGTCGACGCCACTCAGGTCCCGCTCGTCGCGCACCTCGCTGATCCGGCTGGAGCCCGGGCGGGTGGGGTCGCCGGTCCAGAGGGCGTCCACGTCCGAGAGGAGCACCAGCAGGTCGGCGTGGACCAGGGCGGCGACGAGGGCGGCCAGCCGGTCGTTGTCGCCGAACCGGATCTCCTCGGTGGCCACCGTGTCGTTCTCGTTGACGATCGGCACGGCCCGCAGGTCGAGCAGCTTGCGCAGGGTGCGGTACGCGTTGCGGTAGTGCGCCCGCCGGGTCACGTCGTCGACGGTGAGCAGCACCTGCCCGACGGTCAGCCCGTGCCGGGCGAAGGCGGTCGCGTACCGGCCGATGAGCAGGCCCTGCCCGACGCTGGCGGCGGCCTGCTGGGTGGCGAGGTCGCGCGGGCGCCGGGCCAGCCCGAGCGGGGCGAGGCCGGCGGCGATCGCGCCGGAGCTGACCAGCACGACCTCGCGGCCGTCGGCGGCGAGTGCGCCGAGGGTGCCGACGAGCGCGTCGACCCGCCCGTCGTCCAGCCCGCCGGCGGCGGTGGTCAACGAGGAGGATCCGATCTTGACGACGACCCGTCGGGCCGCCGTGACTGCGTCGCGCACCCGCCTATTCTGCGTGGTCGGTGCGGGCGCGCCCCGTCGCGTTCTCATATCGTGGCGGGTCGTGAGACCTGACGAGTACGTCGAGGCGGTGCTGGAACTGGTCGAGCGGATCCCGCCCGGCCGGGTGATGTCGTACGGGGCGGTCGCCGACGCGCTGGCCGAGCGCTCGGGACGGGCGTCGGCCCGGCTGGTCGGCTCGATCATGGCCCGGCACGGCGGCGGGGTGCCCTGGCACCGGGTGGTGAACGCGGCCGGCCGCCTGCCGCCCGGTCACGAGCGGGAGGCGCGGGCCCGGCTGCGCGCCGAGGGCACGCCGCTGCGCGGCGACGGGGTGGACATGCGGGCGGCGGGCTGGTCCCCGGAAGAGGGGATGTGACCAACGCCATAACATGAGTAACATTCGGCCCCATGGACGCGCCGCCGGGTGGAGCCGGCTCGCCGGGCGCCGCCGCGCCGGCCGTCCCGGTGCCGACGGCCGCCGGCCCGCCCGCGCCGGGTGGGCTGCCGCGTCGGGTGCACGCGGGGTACGCGCTCGGTTCGCTGGCCACCGGCGCGTTCGGCACCGTGCCCGGGCTGCTCCTGCTGCCCTACCTGACCGACACCCTCGGGGTCGCGGCGGGCGCGGCCGCCCTGCTGGTGCTCCTGCCGAAGGCGTGGGACGTGCTGGTCAACCCGGTCGCCGGCCGCATCTCCGACCGCACCCGGTCGCGCTGGGGCGCCCGCCGGCCGTACCTGCTGGGCGCCGGGGTGGCGCTCGGCGTGCTCTTCGCCGCCATCTTCGCCGCGCCGTTCGGGGCCGGGCCGGCCGCCGGGGCGTACGTCGCCGTCGCCTTCCTCGCCACCGCCACCGCGTTCGCCTTCTTCCAGGTGCCGTACGTGGCGATGCCGGCCGAGCTGACCGGCGACTACGCGGAACGTACCCGGCTGATGAGCTGGCGGATCGCGGTGCTGGCGCTGGCCATCCTCGTCTCCGGGGCGGTGGCCCCGCTGGTGCGCGACGCGGGCGGCGGTGGCGTTGCGGGGCACCGTTGGATGGGGCTCTTCGTCGCCGGGCTGATCGTGGCCGGCGCGCTCGGTGCGTTCCTCGGCACCCGGTCCGCCCCCGAGGGCACGGTGGGGGCGAGCGAGCCGACGTTGCGCGCCCAACTCGCCGTCGCCGGGCGCAACCGGCCGTTCCGGGCGTTGCTGGTCTGCTTCGTGGTGCAGTCCGCCGGGGTGGCCACGATCCTCGCCGGGGTCAACTACTTCGCCGACCAGATCCTGCGCGACCCCGAGGGCGGGCCGACCGTCCTGTTCGCCTGCTTCGTCGGGCCGGCGCTGCTGGTGATGCCGCTCTGGACCCGGGTCGGCGCGCGGGTCGGCAAGCCGAGCGCCCTGGTCGCCGCGTCGCTGATCTTCGCGGCGGGCGCGCTGGCCCTGGTCGCCGCGCCGGTGCTGCCGGGGGCGGCGGTCTACCTCCTGGTCGCCCTGGTCGGCGTCGGGTACGCGGGCCAGCAGGTCTTCGCCCTCGCCATGCTCCCGGACTGCATCGCGTACGACACGGCGCGCACCGGCCGGCGGCAGGCCGGCGTGTTCACCGGCCTCTGGACGGCGGGGGAGACCCTCGGGCTGGCCCTCGGTCCGGGCATCTTCGGCCTCGTGCTCCAGCTCAGCGGCTACGTCTCCTCCGACACCGGCACGGCCGCCGCCCAGTCCGACGGCGCCCGCCTCGGCATCCTGCTCGGCTTCACCGTCCTCCCCGCACTCCTGGTGGCCCTGGCCGTCCTCTTCCTCCGCCCCTACGACCTCACCCCCGCCCGCCTCGCCGAAGCCGAGGCCCGAGCCCAGATCCAGGCCGCCTCCCGCCCCGCCGTCGATCCGGTCGGGGTGGGGACGAATGCCGCTGAACCCCACGGAAAGGGCACCACGACTCCATGATCGACGAGAGGCCGGGCCGGAGCGCGCTGCCCGGGAGCGGGGTGCCCGCCGAGCGGGTGCTGGCCGAGCTGCGGGCGCTGCGGGGCGCTGACCGGCCCACGCACGGGGGGCGGCTCTTCGCGTACGTCTACGACCCGGCGGTGCCGGGGCTGGACGAGCTGGCCGCCGCCGCGCACGCCGGGAGCGCGCACGTCAACGGGCTCGACCCGACCGCCTTCCCGTCGCTGCTGGCGATGGAGAACGCGCTGGTCGGCGCGGCGGCCCGACTGCTCGGCGGCGGCCCGGGCGGCGCCGCGCCGGACGCCGTCGGCAGCGTCACCAGCGGCGGGACGGAGTCGCTGATCCTGGCCGTGAAGGCCGCCCGGGACGCCCATCCGGAGATCGCCGCGCCCCGGATCGTGGTGCCGGCCAGCGCGCACGCCGCGTTCGCCAAGGCGGCGCACTACCTGCGGGTCGCGCTGGACCCGGTGCCCGTGTCGGCGGCCACGCTCCGGCCCGCCGCCGCCGACGTGGCCGCCGCCATCGGCCCGGAGACCGTCCTCGTGGCCTGCTCCGCCCCCTCGTACGCGCACGGCGTCGTCGACCCGGTCACCGAGATCGCCGGGGTGGCCGCCGAGGCCGGGGTGCGCTGCCACGTTGACGCCTGCTTCGGCGGCTGGACCCTGCCGTACCTGCGCCGGCTCGGGGCGCCCGTACCGCCGTTCGACTTCGCCGTCCCCGGGGTCACCTCGATCTCGGTCGACCTGCACAAGTACGCGTACGCCCCGAAGGGCGTGTCGGTGCTGCTGCACCGCGACCCGGCGCTGCGCGCCCCGCAGTACTTCGCGTACGCGGACTGGCCCGGCTACACGATGGTCAACCCGGTCATCGCCTCGACCCGCTCCGGCGGCCCGATCGCCGCCGCGTACGCCACCCTGCGCCACCTAGGCGACGACGGCTACCTGCGGCTCGCGGCGGCGACGCGGGACGCCGTGGCCGGGCTGGCCGACGCCGTCCGCGCGGTCGACGGGCTGCGGCTGATGGCCGAGCCGGAGTCGACCGTCGTCTGCCTCACCGCCACCGACCCGGGGCTGGACCTCTTCGTGCTGGTCGACGAGCTGACCGCCCGGGGCTGGCACACCCAGCCCCAGCTCGCGTACGCCGACCTGCCGCCGAGCGTGCACCTGACCGTGACCGCCGCGGTGGCGCCCCGGGTGGCCGAGTTCGGCCCGGCCCTGGCCGACGCGGTGGCCGCCGCCCGGGCGGCCGGGCCGGTCGCGCTCCCCGGCGAGCTGCTCGCCCTCGCCACCACGCTGACCCCCGACGCGCTCACCCCGGACCTGATCGCCGGACTGGCCGCAGGGCTGGGTCTGGGCGACCTGGCCCCGACCGGTGCGGACGCCCCGGCGGGCCCGGTGCCGGGGCGGACGGCGGTGGTGAACACGCTGCTGAACGCCGCGCCGCCCGCGCTGCGGGAACGGCTGCTGGTGGAGTTCGTCGGCCTGCTGCAACGCCCCGCCTGGTGACCGGCGGCGGCGCCCCGTGCCGCCGCCGGTCACCTCCTACCGGGCGCGGTCGGGTCACGCGGCGGGCAGCCTGAGGTCGGTCGGAGCGGTGTTGTCGGCGGGGGTGCGGTCGGCGGGGAAGGCGCCCCCCACGTTCGCCCGGACGGTCAGCGCGAAGCCGGCGAGTGTGCGCGCCGGCCCGCCCGGCGCGACGTCCACCCGCACGCGGAACCGGTACGACCGGGAGCCGCCCGCCGGGATCTGGCTGTCACCCGTGCAGAACATCGTCTTCGTGTCGTCGTTCTGGCCCTGGTGGAAGCAGCCGCCGATGCCGGTGCCGTCGAGGTTGATTGTCGCCTCCACCGGCAGCACCACGATCAGGTCCCCGCTGTCGTAGGCGCGGGTGCCGGCGTTGGCCATGGTGACGTCGAGCCAGCCGGCGTAGGTGCCGCCGGACGGTTGCAGGGTGAGGGCGCGCGGGGCGTCGATCGACAGGTCGACGTACCGGGCCGAGGTCGCCGACGGCGTGCCGCCGGGGCGGGGCCCGGACGGGGCCGGCGCGCCGGTGGTCGGCGCCGGCGTCGCCGTGCGGCTCGGTGTCGCCGAGGGGGTGCCGCTCGGGGCTGCGGGCGGGCTGGACGGTGACGGCTCGGGCGGGGCCGATCCGGTCGAGGGCCGGGCGGAGGGAAGGTCGGTGGGGTCGGTCGCCGTCACGGGTGCGGGCGGCAGACGGACCGCGCTCCCGGCCAGCCCCACCGCGCCGGCCAGCAGGACGACCGCCGTCGCCACCGCCGGGACGGCGGTCCGGTTGCGCAGCCGGCGGTACGCCCGGCGGCGCGGCTCGTCCGGATCAGGGTCGGTGACCTGACGCAGACTGGCCGAGCGCAGTTCGGCGAAGGCGCCCGCCAGCCGGTCGGGACCCAGGTCCCGCTGGTCCATCTCAGTCCACCGTCCTTCGGGTCGGGGGTGCCGCCGGGCGGCTGCCGTCCGGATGCTCCGGGCCGTTGTCGGAGAGGCTGGCGGCGAGTGTCGTGCGGGCGCGGTGCAGCCAGGACTTGACCGTCCCGGGGGCCACCGCGCAGTCCTCGGCGATCTCGCCGACAGTCAGTTCGGCCAGGTAGTACAGCACCACCGCGCGTCGCTGCTGGGCCGGCAGCGTACGGAGCGCGGTGGCGAGCGCGACCCGGTCCGGGCCCGGTCCGTCCACCGCCTCCAGCCGCTGGCGCTGGTGGAACAGCCGGGCCGTTCGCAGCCGGCGCCACCGGCTGACGCCCGCGTTCCAGGCGACCCGGCGGACCCAGGCCACCGGGTCGTCGTAGCGGGCGATCCGGTGCCAGCGCGGCCACGCCCGGCTGAACGCCTCCTGCACCAGGTCCTGGGCCTCGCCCATGTCGCCGACGAACGCGTACAACTGCACCACCAGCGGCTGGAAGTGGTGGCGGTAGACGTCGTCGAAGCCGGGACCGGCATCCTCCACCACCGCGGCCCTCACCTCGATCGTCGGTCGCTCCGTCCCGCGTGGCGGAGGGGTGGTGCGCGGCCGTGGGGTCACCCACGGCCGCGCATCGGTCTGCGTCATTGTCTTCAGTCGGCGGCGGTGACGGTGAACGCGGCGGTGTTGTCGGCCGGGTCGACGTCGAGCCGCTCGCCGTCCCAGCCGAAGACGGCGTACAGCCGCACCGAGCCCGTGCCCAGGTCGCCCGGGGCGACCTCCGCGGGCGCGCGGAGCAGCAGCGACACGGTGCGCTCCTCACCCGGCAGGAACCGCCCGCCGGGCACGGTGCAGGCGCCGGCGCAGGTCTCCTCCGGCTCGATGCCGGCGAGGCTGACCCCGGCCGGCAGCTTCGGCTCCAGCCAGTACGCGTCGTGCGCGGCGTCGCCCGCGACCCGCACGGTCACCGGCAGCCGACCCCGCCAACTCCCGTCCTCCTGCCGGGTCAGGGTCGCCGCCCCCACCGCCAGCGACGCGTCCGTCAGGGTGTCCCAGACGTACGGCTGGGGGTCGCGCAGCGAGCCGGTGGTGGAGCGGAACAGCGTGCTGAACTCGCTGCTGTCGTTGGTCGGGTTGGCGTCCCCGGTCTCGACCGCCACCCGGCCCGACGGGGCGGACATGGCGTGGTCGCGCAGGGTGGTCGACACCCGGAAGTCGACGGTGAACTCTCGGCGCTCACCCGGCTGGAGGTCTCCGCCGGGAACCAGGCAGTAGATCGTGCGCACCGGGTTCGGGCTGCCGGAGAAGCACGGCTCCGCCGGGGTGAGCCCGGCGAAGGCGCCCGGCACCGGCTCGGTGACGGTCAGGTTGAGGGTGCCCGCCTGGGCACCCCGGTAGGTGACGGTCACCGGCAGGCTGCCGGCGTACCCACGATCGGTCGGTTCGAGCACCAGCCGGCCGACCGACACCGACGTGTCGGCGGGCACGGCTGCGGCCTGCGCGGCGGGCACCGCCGTGCCGAGCAGGGCGAGCCCCGCGCCCAGAACGCCGGCGGCGAGCCGACGGGCGATGGTACGTGCCATGTCCGTGTCCTCCAGTTCCCCGTGGTTCCGCCCGCGGCCCTCGCCGTCGGGCGGTGTTACGGGCAAGACACCTGTCACCCCCGGGAACGGTTGCGGCCGGACGAACACGAACTGACGTCGCCTAGCCGACAGTGGGGCGGCCGAAGTCGCGCGGACCGAGCGACCGGTCGGCGGGCCCGGGGGCTGTGGTTGACTGGTGGCGGGGCTCGGGGAAGGGGGCGGTCGTGCAGGTGCCGGGAGTGCTCGGCGAGCCGATCCGGTTCGTGCTGAACTGGGGCCGCCGCTACTCGCTCTGGGTCTTCAACTTCGGCCTGGCCTGCTGCGCGATCGAGTTCATCGCCACCAGCATGGGCCGGCACGACTTCATGCGGCTCGGCGTGATCCCGTTCGCGCACGGCCCCCGGCAGGCCGACCTCATGGTCGTCTCCGGGACGGTCACCGACAAGATGGCCCCCGCGATCAAGCGGCTCTACGACCAGATGCCCGAGCCGAAGTACGTGATCTCGTTCGGCGCCTGCTCCAACTGCGGCGGCCCCTACTGGGACTCCTACTCGGTGACCAAGGGCGTCGACCAGCTCATCCCGGTCGACGTCTACGTGCCCGGCTGCCCGCCCCGGCCAGAGGCGCTGCTGCACGGCATCCTGCGCCTCCAGGAGAAGATCGCCGCCGAGCAGTCCGGGATCGGCGGGGTGCCCCGGCCGGACGCGCTGGCCGCGCCGGTCGACGCCCCGCCCGCCGACGCCGGGTCCACCGGCGCGGTCCCGCGCTCGGCGGAGTCGCTGACCGCCCCGCCGGTTCGCCCGCCCACCCGCTGAGGCGCGTACGGTCCGCGCCGACCCCGGCCGTGTGCCCACCCGCGCCGACCCCGGCCGTCGGGTCGGGAAGGGCCGGTCGGTCGGACGACACCCCCGGGTGGTCGGCGGGGGCTAGCCTGCGCACCATGAGCCAGTCCGCGGACCAGCGTTCCGCCCACATCGTCCACGTGCTCACCGAGGAGTTCGGCGAGTCGATGGCGCTCGACCCGGCCGCCTTCCGGCGCAAGTTCCGCAAGATGGCCGCGTCGCCGTTCGCCTTCTACCGGGGCAGCGCCTCGCTGTTCTACGCCGACCAGCTCGGCGCCTTCGCCGACGACCGGTTCCTTGACGAGCGGACCAGCCGGGTGTGGATCCACGGCGACCTGCACGCGGAGAACTTCGGCACGTACATGAACGCCTCCGGACAGCTCGTGTTCAACGTCAACGACTTCGACGAGGCGTACGTCGGGCCGTTCAGCTGGGACCTGAAGCGCCTGGCGGCCAGCGTGGCCCTGCTCGGCTACGCCAAGGCGCTCTCCGACCGGGCGATCAGCGACCTGGTCGCCGGCTTCGCCGGGTCGTACCTGACGGAGCTGCGGGCCATCGCCGCCGGCGGCGACGACGCGATCGGCTCGATCACCCTGGACAACGCCGACGGGGTGCTGCGCCGGGTGCTCCAGCAGGCCCGGCTCAACACCCGGGTCGACCTGCTCGCCACGCAGACCACCATCGACAACTACGAGCGGCGGTTCTCCCTCGGCGACGGCGTCTTCGAGGTCGACGGCGAGACCCGGGCGAAGGTGTGCGCCGCGTTCGAGCACTACCTCGGCACGTTGCCGGTCTCCTCGGCCCGGCTGCGCCCGGTGGCGGCACACATCAAGGACGTGGTGCTGCGCAAGGGGGTGGGCATCGGCTCGGCCGGGCTGCCGTCGTACAACCTGTTGCTGGAGGGGCACACCCAGGCGCTGGAGAACGACGTCGTCATCTACATGAAGCAGGCCCAGGTGCCGGCGGTCGCCCGGCACATCGCCGACGAGTCGATCGCGGGCTACTTCCAGCACCAGGGGCACCGCACCGCCGAGTCGCAGCGGGCGCTCCAGGCGCACGCCGACCCGTGGCTGGGCTTCACCGAGCTGGACGGGGTCGGCCAGCTCGTCGCCGAGGTCTCCCCGTACGCGGCCGACCTCGACTGGGCCGACGTGAACGAGCCGGAGGAACTGGCCGGGGTGCTGGCCGACCTGGGCCGGGCGGTCGCCCGGATGCACTCGGTCGCCGACGACGAGTCGAGCCACGACCTGGTGGACTACTCCACCGAGGAGGCCATCGTGGCGGCGGTGGACGCCGACGAGGCGGGTTTCGTCGCACACCTCGTCGACTTCGCCCACGCGTACGGGGTGCGGGCCCGGCAGGACCACCAGCTCTTCGTCGACCTGTTCCGCAACGGCCGGCTGCCCGGCCTCTGAGCGGTGTCAGGAGGCGAACTCCAGCACCACCTTGATGTCGTCCGGTTCGGAGGTGTACGCCTCGGCGTACGCCTCCACCGGCACGCGGCGGGTGATCAGCGAGCTGAGCCACGACTGGTCGGCGCGGGTCAGCGCCTCGGCGGCCAGGTCCCAGTGCCGCCGGTTGGCGTTCACCGACCCGAACACCACGTTGTTCTCCAGCACCAGGGCGCGGTTGAGCGCCCCGGCGTCGAAGTCGATGGTCCGCCCGCCGCTGGACACCCCGGTCAGGCAGACGATGCCGGTCGGCCCGGCCTGGCACATCACGTCCAGGACGACGACCGGCGCCCCGGTGCACTCCAGCACCACGTCCGGTGCGAAGTCCAGTTCGCTGACCGGCCCGGTGTGGTAGGTCGCCCCGAGCGCCCGGACCAGCTCCGGCTTCGGCCCGGTGGTGCTGCGGTCCAGCACGTGCACGGCGAGCCCGCGCTGCGTGGCCAGCAACGCGGCCAGCAGGCCGATCGGCCCGGCCCCCGTGACCAGCACGATCTGCGGCTGCCACTTCGCGCGGGCGCCGATCCGCTCGATGTGGTCCCACGCCTTCGCGACCACACTGGTCGGCTCCAGCAGCATGCCGACCGGGGCGAGCGCCCGGTCCAGCCCGACGGCGAACCGGGGTTGCACCCGCCACCGGTCCCGGGCGAAGCCGGGCAGCGCCTTGATGCCGTGCTCGGTGAACTGCCCGTTGCGGCACATGTCCCACTCGCCGACCGCACAGTTCGGGCAGGGCACCGGGTCGGGGCGCCGCACGATGCCGGCCACCAGGTCGCCGGGCTGCAGGGTGCCGGACGGGTCCTCCAGCACCCGGCCCAGCGACTCGTGCCCCAGCACCAGCCGGTCCGTACCGGGGGGCGCCTCGCCGTACTCGCCCGCGATGATCTCGTGGTCGGTGCCGCAGATCCCGACCGACAGCGCCTCGACCAGGATCGAGCCCTCCTCGGGCGACGGCTCGGGATGGTCCTCCACCAGCCGCAGGGAGTCGGCGACACCAGGGGTGACAGTCACAGCACGCACGGCCTCATCTTTCCCCGCCGGCCAGCCCGCCGCCGGGCAAAGCGGCCAGATCGCCCGCGAATCGGCGGGACCGGCCGGGGCCGTCCGCCGCCCGGGGGCCTCGGCTCGCTCCGGCGGGCCCCGCGGAAGAGGCCCTAGGATCAGCGGCATGACTCCGGAAGAGGTCGGCCAGCGGATGGTCGCGCTGCTCGCGCCCGCCGAGGCCACCCCGTCGGTCTCCGGCGGTCAGGCGCACGCCCGCGCCACCGTCGACGTACCCCCGGCGACCTGGCCGGACGCGCTCCGCGCGGCCCGCGACGACGCGGAACTGGCCTGCGACTTCTTCGACTGGCTCTCCGCCGTCGACGAGCTGGCCGGCGGCTTCGACGTGGTGGCGCACCTCTGGTCCACCACCCACCGGCACGGCCTCCTGCTGCGCACCCGCGTGCCCCGCGAGGCGCCGGCCGTCGCCTCGGTGGTCGACGTCTACCCGGGCGCCGCCTGGCACGAGCGGGAGACGCACGAGATGTTCGGCATCGACTTCCCCGGCCACGCCGGGCTGGCGCCGCTGCTGCTGCCGCCCGAGTTCGAGGGTCATCCGCTGCGCAAGGAGTTCGTGCTCGCCTCGCGGGTGGCCAAGCCGTGGCCGGGCGCCAAGGAACCGGGCGAGTCCGAGGCCGGGGGCGGGCGCCGACCGGTCCGCCCGCCGGGCGTGCCCGCGCCGGGGGAGTGGGGGACGACGCCGACGCCGGCCGGCGCGGGCGGTGCCGGCGAGGGCCCGCGCGGCGGCGTCCCGGCCCGCCCGGCCCGGGAGCGGCCCGCCCGGCCGGCCCCGGGGGCCCGTCCGGCCCGTACCGCCCGGCCCGCCGGCGGTCCGGCGCCGGCCGACCCGACCGCCGAGGCTCCGGCGCCGGCCGACCAGACCGCTGCCGACGGTCCGGGGGCAGCCGGCCCGACCGCCGCGGACGCCGGTCCACTGCCGGGTGCGCCCGGCGGTCGCGGCGAGGGGGCCGCCCGCTCCGGACCGCCGGCCGACCGGCCGTCCGGGCAGGGGCCGGCCGCGACCGAGCGGGCCGACGACGGAGGTACGCCCTGATGCCGCTGTGGTTGGAGCTGGTGATCCGGGTGGGTGGCGTGCTCGTCGCCTTCCTGACGCTGCCGCTGCTGGTCGGCCAGGCCGAGCACAAGGTGATGGCGCACATGCAGGGTCGGCTCGGCCCGATGTACGCGGGCGGCTTCCACGGCTGGGCCCAGCTGGTCGCCGACGGCGTGAAGTTCGTGCAGAAGGAGGACGTCACGCCCCGGGAGGCGGACCGGGCGGTCTTCCGGCTCGCTCCGGCGGTGGCGCTCGTGCCCTACCTGCTGGTCCTGCTGGTGATCCCGCTCGGCCCGGACGACCTGGTCGGGCAGCCGCTCGACATCGGCCTGTTCTTCGTGCTGGCCGTCGTCGGGGTGGGCGTGCTGGCGGTGCTGATGTCGGCGTGGGCGTCGGCCAACAAGTACAGCCTGCTCGGCGGGCTGCGCGGGGCGGCCCAGCTGCTCGGCTACGAGCTGCCGCTGGTGCTGGCCGCCGCGTCGGTGGCGATGGCCGCCGGCACGCTGAGCCTCTCCGGGATCGTGGCGGCGTGGCAGCCGTGGTGGCTGCTCTGGCAGGCCCCCGCCATGGTCGTCTTCTTCCTCGCCGGGCTCGCCGAGATCCGCCGCCCGCCGTTCGACATGCCGATCGCCGACTCGGAGCTGGTCTTCGGCTACATGACCGAGTACACGGGCCTGCGGTTCGCCTTCTTCCTGCTCGCCGAGTACGTCGGCATCGTGGTGATCGCGGCGCTCACCACCGTGCTCTTCCTCGGCGGCTGGCAGGGGCCGTTCGCCGATGCGCAGCTCGGCTGGCTGTGGACCCTGCTGAAGGTCTTCGCCGTCTCGTTCGTGATCATCTGGCTCCGGGTGTCCTACCCCCGCCTGCGCGAGGACCAGCTCCAGCGCCTCTGCTGGCTCATCCTGGTCCCCGTCTCCCTGGGCCAGCTCGTCCTGACCGCCGCCGTCCGCGTCGCGCTGTAAGGAAGGGCACCTTCCTAACGTATTCGGTATAGGAAGGGCCCCTTCCTTACACCTCGGCCGGGTGCCGGCTCAGCGCAGCGGGGTGTGGGCGGGGTCGACCCGTTCCGCCGGCGGGGGCGGCGGGGGCGGGGTGCCGTTGCCGAAGGGGCGACCACCGAGGGCCTCCCGGCCGTGCGGGGTGAGCCAGTTCCCCAGGTCAGGGCCGAGCGGCACCACCCCGGTCGGGTTGATGTCGCGGTGCACCTCGTAGTAGTGCCGCTTGATGTGGTCGAAGTCCACCGTGTCGCCGAAGCCGGGGGTCTGGAACAGGTCCCGGGCGTACGCCCAGAGCACCGGCATCTCGGTCAGCTTGCTCCGGTTGCACTTGAAGTGGCCGTGGTAGACCGGGTCGAAGCGGACCAGCGTGGTGAACAGCCGCACGTCGGCCTCGGTGATGGTGTCGCCGACCAGGTAGCGCTGCCCGGCCAGCCGGTCGCTCAGCCAGTCCAGCCGGTCGAAGAGCCGGTGGTACGCCTTCTCGTACGCCCCCTGGTCGCCGGCGAAGCCGCACCGGTAGACGCCGTTGTTGACATCCCGGAACAGGATCGCGCTCAGCTCGTCGATCTCGTCGCGCAGCCGCTCCGGGTACAGCTCGGGCGCGCCCGCCCGGTGGTACGCCGTCCACTCGGTGGACAGGTCGAGGCTCATCTGCCCGAAGTCGTTGGTGACCACCTGCCCGGTCGGCACGTCCACGATCGCCGGCACGGTGATGCCGCGCTCGTAGCCGGGGAACCGCGCGAAGTACGCCTCCGCCAGCCGCTCGATGCCGAGCACCGGGTCGCGCCCGCCCGGGTCCAGGTCGAACGTCCAGCTCCGCTTGTCGTGGGTCGGGCCGGCCACCGCCATCGAGATCGCGTCCTCCAGCCCGAGCAGCCGCCGGACGATGATCAGCCGGTTCGCCCACGGGCAGGCGCGGCTGACGGCCAGCCGGTACCGGCCGGACTGCACCGGCCAGCCGTCCCGGCCGTCGGCGGTGATCCGGGTGGCGATGTAACGCTGGTCCCGGGTGAACTCGCCGCCCGGCTCGACGTACCTGCCGCCGGTCCGCATCAGCACCTCGTCGCCGCTGGCCGTGCCGCCGCTGCGGCCCTCGGTGGTGTCGCCCACGCCCGCTCCCTCCGCCGTCGCCTGTCGCTCGTCCCATCATGGCGGTTCCGTCGCCCGCCGGCGCACCGAGCGCCAACCCTTCGCCGGCGCACCGAGCGCCAGCCCGCTGCGCCCGCGGGCTCCTCCCGGCACGGCCGGCGTCCGGGTCGGGCCGCGCGGCCGGCGGTTACGCTGCCGCGATGACCGATGTGGAGGCGACGGCCCGGCGCTTCATCGCCGACGTGTGGAACGCCGCGCGGGAGGAGTCGGCGTACGAGCTGATCGCGCCGGAGTGCCCGGGGCTGGGCGGCGACGGCCCGGAGGCGACGCTCGCGTGGCACCGGGAACGCCGCGCCGCCTTTCCCGACCTGCGCTACAAGATCGTGGACGTGGTGGCCGCCGGGGACCGGGTGGCGGTGCACTGGCGGGCAGCCGGCACCCAGGTCGGCCGGTTCGGGCCGGTGCCGCCGACCGGACAGGTCGTCAGCTACTCGGGGGCGAGTTTCCTGCGCTTCGACGACGCCGGCCGGATCGTCGACGTGTGGAGCTGCAACGAGCTGTTCCAACTCCTCCAGCAGCTCGGCGTCGAGATGCTCCCGCCCGCCGCGGGTGGGATCAGCGGGACCTCGGCATGATCCTGCTGAGCGGGATGTCGATCTCCCACGGCTCCGGAACCAGGATGCCGTCGGTCATCCGGGCCTGCTCGACGTAGACGCGCTTCGCCGGGTCGAGCTTGTGGGTGTGCACGACGATCCCCGACTCGGTCTCGATCCGCCAGAAGTAGGGGATGTCCGCCTCGGCGTAGAGCGCGGGCTTGAGCACCCGGTCGATGCTCCGCGACCCCTCCGAGACGATCTCGACCACCAGCATCACCTCGTGCGGGCGGTAGTGCGAGGGGTTGCGCGAGGCCGAGTCCAGCTCGGTGACCAGCACGTCGGGGATGAACGCCCGGGTCCGGGAGAGTCGCACCTCGACGCCCTGCGTGACGTCGAGGTCGGGCGGGCAGGTCTCCTGAAGAGCCGCACCGAGCATCAGTGCGATCGACTGGTGGAGTCGCGTGGGGGAGGGCGACATGATGGGGTTGCCGTCCAGGAGTTCGTGACGGCGGCCGTCGTCAGGCAAGCGGTCGAGATCGTCGGCCGTCCACTCGCCCGGCGGCGGATAGTCGTCGTGCAGCGCGGCGGTCATGGCGAGCCCTTTCCGGTGCGTCGTTCTCCCCAGGGTCACGCTACTCTCACCGACCCCCGGGTGGTGGTCGCGCGCGGGGGGGGCCACAGGGCAGGATGGTCGGCATGACCGACCGCAGCGAGCGCAGCGAGCCGGGCGGCGCCGGCCCAGAACGTGGCCTGCCGGGCGCGGGCCTGGTCAAGGGGCTCGCGGTCACGCTGAAGACGATGACCCGCCGCTCGACCACCCAGCAGTACCCGGACGTCGCCCCCGAGCTGCCGCCCCGCTCGCGCGGGGTGATCGCGCTGCTGGAGGAGAACTGCACGGTCTGCATGCTCTGCGCCCGGGAGTGCCCGGACTGGTGCATCTACATCGACTCCCACAAGGAGGAGGTGGCGGTGCCCGGCGCCGCCCGCCCCCGCCAGCGCAACGTGCTCGACCGATTCGACATCGACTTCTCGCTCTGCATGTACTGCGGCATCTGCGTGGAGGTCTGCCCCTTCGACGCGCTCTACTGGTCCCCGGAGTTCGAGTACGCCGAGTACGACATCAAGGACCTGCTGCACGACAAGGACCACCTGGGGCAGTGGATGGGCACCGTGCCGCCGCCGCCCGCGCACGACCCGAACGGCGAGCCGGCCAAGGAGGAGACCGCCGCCGCGCGCAAGGCCGCGGTTCCGGCCACCCCCGCCGCCCGTCCGGCCGCCCCGCCCGTACGTCCCGAGCCCGAGGCCGGCGCATGACCGGTGTGGACGTGCTGCTGCTCGCCCTCGGCGCGGTGGCGGTCGGTTCGGGGGTGCTGGTGGTGGCCACCCGGCACCTGGTCCGGGCCGGCCTCTACCTGGTGGTCTGCCTCGGCGCGCTGGCCGGGATGTACCTGGTGCTCACCGCCGAGCTGGTGGCCTGGGTGCAGGTGCTGATCTACGTCGGCGCGGTGGTGGTGCTGCTGCTCTTCGCGGTGATGCTCACCCGCGCCCCGATCGGCGCCTCCGACGACCTGGACCGGCCCGGCTGGCCCGCGGCGCTGATCGGCGGGGGCACCGGGTTGGGCCTGGCGGCCCTGCTGGTCGACGCCTACCGCTGGACGGCCGTGGACCTGCCCGACGCGGGCACCGCGGAACGCCTGGGCGACCAGATCTTCCGGAGCTGGGTGCTCCCGTTCGAGGTGCTCTCGGTGCTGCTGCTGGCCGCTCTGGTCGGGGCCATCGTGCTCTCCCGTCCCGACATCGGCCGGCCGAAGGACGGGCCGGGCACCGACCGGTCCGACAGCGGCAGGCCGAAGACCGACCGGCCGGGCGCGGCCCGGCCCGGTGGGCGGCCGGGCGCGGCGGTCACCGGGGGCGGTCCGGGCGGCGACGGCGGGCGGTCGCGGTGAGGCCCGTCATCCCGTACGTCACCGCCGGGCTGCTGTTCGGCCTCGGCGTCTACGGCGTGCTGCGTCGGCGTAACGCGGTGCTGGTGCTGATGGCCGTCGAGCTGATGCTCAACGCGGTCAACCTGATCCTGGTCACCGCCGACACCACCGTGCGGTCGCAGTTGCCGCACGGCGGGCAGGTCTTCGCGCTCTTCGTGATCGTGCTGGCCGCCGCCGAGATCGGGGTCGGCCTGGCGATCGTGCTCCAGCTCTACCGGCTCCGGGCCAGCGTCGCCGTCGACGAGGTCCCGCTGACCGAGCGCCCGCCGGCCGCACGTCCGGCCGGGCCGGCCGCGGCCGGGGTCGCCGGCGGGACCGCCGCCCGGCCCGGGTCCGCCGCCGGGACCGACGCCCGGCCCGGGCCCGACCGTCCGGAGGGGGAGCGGTGAGCACGACCACGACGCTCGGCGCGCTGCTTCCGGCCGTACCGCTGGTCGCGGGCCTGCTCGGCCTGCTGCTGCCGCCCTCGCCGCGCGGCGCCGGGACGGGCGGGGACCGGGCCCGCCGGACGGCGATCGCGCTCGGCGTGGCCGGGGCGGCCGGCGCGCTGGCGCTCGCCGTCGCCCTGCTGGTCGCCCTCGACCGGCCGGCCGAGGCGTCCACCACCTGGGTCGACCTGGGCGGGCTGACCGTGACCCTCGGGGTCCGGCTCGACTCGGCCGCCGCGCTGGTGGCCGTCGCGGTCGCCGCGGTGGCCCTGGCCGTGCAGGTCTACTCGATCGGCTACCTGCGCCGGGGTCCGCACGACGACGTCGACGCCGACCACCGCTACCCGCCGTACGCGGCGCAGATCAGCCTCTTCACCGCCGCCATGCTGCTGGTGGTGGTCGCCGGTGACCTGATCCTGCTGCTGGTCGGCTGGGAGGTGATGGGCATCTGCTCCTATTTGCTCATCGCCCACGACCGCCGGCTGCCCGAGGCGCCGGCCGCCGCGATGAAGGCGTTCCTGGTGACCCGCGTCGGCGACGTCGGCTTCCTGCTCGGCATCGCGCTGCTGGGCGTCTCGGCCGGCAGCTTCCGGATCGCCGACGTGCTCGCGCACGACCACGGCACCGGCACGCTGACCGCCGCCTGCCTGCTGCTGCTCGCCGGGGTTGCCGGCAAGAGCGCCCAGTTCCCGCTGCACACCTGGCTGCCGGACGCGATGGCCGGCCCGACGCCGATCTCGGCGCTGATCCACGCCGCCACCATGGTCGCCGCCGGCGTGTACGCGGTGACCCGCCTCTACCCGCTGTTCGAGGCGGCCCCGGTCGCGCTGGCCGTGCTGGGGGTCATGGCCTCCGTCACCCTGCTGCTCGGCGCGTTCGCCGCCACCGCGCAGGACGACCTCAAGCGGGTGCTGGCCTGGTCGACGGTCTCCCAGATCGGCTACATGACCGGCGCGCTCGCGGTCGGCTCGACTCCCGCCGCGCTGTTCCACCTGCTCACGCACGCCGCGTTCAAGGCGCTGCTCTTCCTCGCCGCCGGCGCGGTGATCCACGCGGTCGGCACCACGCTGATGTCCCGGATGGGTGGGCTGCGCCACGCCATGCCGGTCACCTTCTGGTGCACGGTGGTCGGCCTGGGCGCCCTGGCCGGGCTGCCCCCGCTGTCCGGCTTCTGGAGCAAGGACGGCGTGCTCGCCGCCGCCGGGGAGGCCGCCCTGCACGGCACCGGCCCGGCCCCGTCCTGGGTGGGCTGGCTGGTCTGGCTCGCCGGGCTGGTCGGCGTCGCGGTCACCGCCTGGTACGCCACCCGCCTGCTGCTGCGCACCTTCTTCGGCGAGACGCGGATCCCGCTGGCCCACCCGCACGACCCGCCCGCCGTGATGCGCTGGCCGGTGCTGCTGCTCGCCGTGCCGGCCGCCCTGCTCGGCCTCGCCGGCTTCGACTGGGCCTTCGCCCGCCGGCTGCTGCTCACGCCCACCGCCGGCGCGCCGGCCGGGGAGCACGCCCTGATCCACGTCGGCCCGGAACTGCTGCTGCCGCTGGCACTGCTGGCCGTCGGGGCGGGGCTGGCCTGGCTCCGCTGGCGGCGGGACCCGGCCGCCGACCCGGCGACCGCGCTGGGCCCGCTGCGGCCGGTCTTCGCCGCCGCGTTCCGGCTCGACGACGTCCAGCGTGCCCTGGTCGTACGTTCGACGACGGCGTTGGCCCGGGCGACGCGTACGACCGACGAGGTGGTGGTGGACGGCGCGGTCGAGGGCAGCGGCCGGGCCGCGCTCGGCCTCGGCAGCGGGCTGGCGGCCCTGCACCGGGCCGCGCTGCCGCGCGCGGCAGCCGGGGTGCTCGCCGGCGCGCTGCTGATCGGGCTGGCCGCCGCCCTGATCGGAGGGGCGCCGTGAGCGCGAGGAGTGAGCCGGGTTTGCGAGCCCCGCAGTCGCGAACCGAGGTGACGTCCGTGAGCGCGAGGAGTGAGCCGGGTTTGCGAGCCCCGCAGTCGCGAACCGAGGTGACGCCGTGAGGTTCGGGGAGTTCCTGCTGGTCGCGGTGCTGGCGCTGCCGGCGCTGGGTGCGCTCGCGGTGGCCGCGACGCCCCGGGAGCGGGCGGCCCGGGCGCTCGGCACGGCCGTCGCCGGGCTGACCCTGGTGGCCGCCACGCTGCTCGTCCTCGGCGAGCGCGGCTGGGTCACCTACGCGGCCGACGTGCCCGCGGTGCGCCCGTGGCACCGGCTCGACCTGCCCTGGGTGCCCGGTCTGGACCTGCGCTTCCACCTCGGGGTGGACGGCATCTCCTGGCCGCTGGTCGTGCTGACGGCCCTGCTCACCCTGCTCTGCTGCGCCTACACCCTGTGGCGGGTGCCCGAGGGCGGCAGCGGGCGGGCGCTGGTGGCGCTGCTGCTGGTCGTCGAGGTCGGCATCCTCGGCACCTTCCTCGCCCTCGACCTCGTGCTGTTCTTCGTGTTCTTCGAGGTCGTCCTCCTGCCGATGTACGCGATCATCGCCGGCTGGGGCGGCGCGGACCGGCGGCGGGCGGCCCGCAAGTTCGCCCTCTACACGCTGTTCGGCTCGGTGCTGCTGCTGGTCGGCGTCTACACGGTGGTGGCCGCCGCGGGCACCGCCGACATCATGGCGCTCACCGGCGGAGCCGAGCTGTCCCGGAGCACCCAGCTCGCCGCGTTCACCCTGCTCGCGCTGGCGTTCGCGGTGAAGAGCCCGCTCTGGCCGCTGCACTCCTGGCTGCCCGACGCGCACACCCAGGCGCCCACCGTCGGCAGCGTCGTCCTCGCCGGGGTGCTGCTCAAGATGGGCACGTACGGGCTGATCCGGATCGCGGTCGGCGTGGCGCCGGAGGGCGCCCGCTGGGCCGCCCCGGTGCTCGGCGTGCTCGCGGTCGCGGCGATCCTGGTCGGGTCGCTGGTCTGCCTCGCGCAGCGCGAGCTGAAACGGCTGATCGCGTACTCCAGCGTGGGGCACATGGGCTTCGTGCTGCTCGGGGTCGCCACGCTCACCACCACCGGCATCCAGGCGGCCCTGATCGGCAACGTCGCGCACGGGGTGATCACCGGCCTGCTGTTCTTCCTCGCCGGCGCGGTCAAGGACCGTACGCACACCGGGGCGCTCGACGAGCTGTCCGGGCTGCGGGAGACCGCGCCCCGGCTCGCCGGGCTGTTCGGCTTCGCCGCCGTCGCCTCGCTCGGCCTGCCCGGGCTCGCCGGCTTCTGGGGCGAGGCGTTCGCGGTGGTGGCCGCCGTCGAGGTCGGAGGGCCGCTCTGGACCACGCTGGGCGTGCTGGCCGCGCTCGGCGGGGCGCTCACCGCGGCGTACTTCCTGCGGTTGCTGCGGCGGGTGACGCACGGGCGGCCCAGCCCGGCGGTCGGGCGGCTGGCTCCCGGCCTGGCCGGCGCGGAACTGGCCGCGTGGGCGCCGCTGGTGCTGCTGGCTCTCGCGGTCGGTCTGGCCCCGACCCTGGTGCTCGGCGTCGCCGAGGCCCCCGTGGACGCCCTCGTGGAGGTGCTGCGATGAGCGAGCCGGGCCGACGGAACGGACGCGGCGAGGTGTCGGCGTGAGCGTGGTGCAGAGCGTCGACAACGTGGCGCTGCTCCCGGCGTACCTGGCCGCCGGGACGGCCGTGCTGGTGCTGCTCGCCGACCTGCTGGTGGCCCGCTCCCGGGTCACGCTGGCGACGGCCGCCGCCGGCGCGGTCGCCACGGCGCTCGGCGCGGCCCTCGTCGGCGCCGGGGACGAGCGGCGGACGTTCTGCGTCGGCCCCGACTGCTCGTACGTCTTCGGCGGCCGGGCCGCCCTGGTCGCGGCGGTCGTCGCCCTGCTCACGCTCGGGGTGCTCGCGCTGTCCGGGCCGCTGCTGCGGGCGGGGCAGTCGCCGACGGGGGAGTACTGCTTCCTGCTCGCCTGCTCGATGACGGGCGGCGTGGTGCTCGGCGCGGCCGGCGACCTGATCACCCTGGTCGTGGCGCTGGAGACGCTCACCCTGCCGCTCTACGTGCTCGTCGGGCTGCGCCGGGGCAGCCTGGCCAGCGCCGAGGCGGCCGTCACCTTCTTCGTGGTCAGCGTGATCGCCACCACGCTGACCCTGCTGGGGGCGGCGCTGCTCTACGCGGCCACGGGCGGGCTGCACCTGGGCCGGCTCGGCGCGATCCTGACCGACCGGCCGGACCTGCTCGACCTGCCGTTGACCACCGCCGCCGTGGCGCTGGTCGTGCTGGGGCTGGCGTTCAAGGTGGCGACGGTGCCCTTCCACGCCTGGGCGCCGGCCACCTACGACGGCGCCCCGCTGCCGGTGGCGGCATACCTGTCCACCGCCTCGAAGCTGGGCGGCGTGGTGGCCCTGCTCGCCGTCGTGCAGCACGCGCTGCCGGCCCACGTGACGGGGCCGGTGCTCGCCCTGCTCGCGGTGCTGACGATGACCGTGGGCAACCTGGTGGCGCTGCGCCAGCGGCGTACGGTCCGGCTGCTCGCCTGGTCCTCGGTGGCCCAGGCCGGCTACATCCTCGCCCCGCTGGGCGCGTTGGCGCTGGCTGCCGGACGCACCGCCGACGCCCGCACCGCCGCGTACGCGGCCGCCGTCGCGTACGCCGTCTTCTTCGTGGTGCTGGAGCTGGCGGCCTTCGCGGCCGTGGTGGCGTTGCGCCCGGCGGGCGCGGACGGCGGCACCGTCGACGACCTGCGCGGCGCGGGCCGTCGGCACCCGTGGCGGGCGGCGGCGCTGGGGCTGGCGCTGATCGGGCTCGCCGGTCTGCCGCCGGGCCTGGCCGGCCTCTTCGCCAAGGTGACCGTGGTCCGTTCCCTGCTGGACGGCGGCGCGGGCTGGCTGGCCCTGGTGGTGGCCGTGAACGCGGTGCTCGGCCTCGCCTACTACCTGCGCCTCACCGCCGCCCTCTGGGCCGCCCCGCCCGTGGCTCCGACGGCCCCGGTCGCCGGGCCCACCGCCCCCGCCGGTGGGGACGCCACGCCGGTCGGTGCCCCGGCCCCCGCCGTGCGGGCCGGGACGGTCGGCGCGGCGCTGGTCGGGGCGACCGTGGTGGCCGTGGTGATCGGTTTCGCTCCGCAGCTCGTGCTCGACCTCGCCGCCCGCTGAGCGAACCCGTCAGGCGGCGGGCTCCCGCGCCCGGATTCCCGCTGATCGTGGCGGTAATCGCAGGCGGGCACTCCGGACATCCCAGGCAACTCACAGCCATGAGACGGATGGTTGACGGGTACCGGGTTGTTGAAACGGTCAGCGGGTCCCGCGTGGATCCGCGCACCGAAGGAGTGATCGTGCACCACAACCGTCTGAAGACCGCCGCGTTGCTCGGCCTGCTCACCTCGCTGATCCTGGCGGTGGGCTACTGGTTCGGCGGCAGTGGCGGACTGGTCATCGCCGTCGTCGTCTCGCTGCTGATGAACGGCGTCACCTACTTCTACTCCGACAAGCTCGCGCTGCGCTCGATGCGGGCGCAACCGGTCAGCGAGGCACAGTTCCCCGAGCTGTACCGGATGGTCCGCGAGTTGGCCACCGAGGCCGGGCAGCCGATGCCGCGCCTCTACGTGAGCCCGACGTCCCAGCCCAACGCGTTCGCCACCGGGCGGAACCCGCAGCACGCGGCCGTCTGCGTGACCCAGGGGATCACCGAGATCCTCGACTACCGGGAGCTGCGCGGGGTGATCGGGCACGAGCTGTCGCACGTCTACAACCGGGACATCCTCATCTCCAGCGTGGCGGCCGGTCTGGCCGGCATCATCACCATGCTGGCGAACATCGCCTGGTTCATCCCGCTGGGCGGTGGCGACGACGAGGACTCCCCGAACCCGATCGTGCTGCTGCTCACCATCGTCCTGGGCCCGATCGCGGCCACCGTCATCCAGCTCGCGATCAGCCGCAGCCGGGAGTTCCAGGCGGACGCCTCCGGCGCCCGGCTGACCCGGGACCCGCTGGCCCTGGCCAGCGCCCTGCGGAAGATCCACATGGGCACCCAGCGCCGGCCGCTGCCGGCCCAGGGGCAACTCACCAGCACCGCCCACCTGATGATCGACAACCCGTTCCGGGGCGGCGGCGTGGCCGCGCTCTTCTCCACCCACCCGCGGATGGAGGAGCGGGTCGCGCGCCTGGAGCAGATGGCCGCCAGCAGCGGCCCGGTGCAGTTCCAGCGCTGAGGCGTTGATCACCTCTCCGCCCGTGCCCGGCGCCGCCGGGCACGGGCGGACCGCTGTGTGAGCGTGTTAACCGTTTCGTCCCGAGGCCGGCCGGCGTTAGGGTCGGAAGGGGTTTTCGCTCATTACAATTCCTTGGAGGTCGACCGTGGCCGCACTGCGCCAGTACCTGGGCGTCTGGCGGATCCCCGGGGCACCGATGCTGCTGGTCACCGGCATCATCGGGCGGCTCGGGATCGGGATGACGCCGCTGGCGCTGCTGCTGGTCGTCGAGCAGGTCACCGGGCGATACTCGCTGGCCGCCGTCGCCGGGGGCATCTACGCCCTGGCCGGCGCGGCGCTCAGCCCCGTGGCCGGCCGGATCGCCGACCGGATCGGCCCCAGCCCCGTGCTGCTCGGCACGGCGGTCGCCCACCCGCTCGCCCTGATCGGCCTGCTCTGGTCCGCCCGCGCCGACGCCGGCAGCCTGGCGCTGGTCTTCGTGGCCTCCGGCGTGGCCGGGGCGACGTACCCGCCGCTGACCGCCGCGATCCGGGGCGCCTGGAACGACCTGACCTCGCCCGCGTCGGGCCGGCGACAGCTGCGCAACACCGCGCTCGCCGCCGAGACCACCCTCTTCGAGATCGTCTTCGTGCTCGGCCCGCTGCTGGTCGCCGGCTTCATCCTGGTCGCCGACGCCAAGGCCGCCCTGGTCGGTTCGGCCGTGGTGACCCTCGTCGGCACCACCGCGGTGGCGCTGGGCCGGGTGATGCGGGGCTGGCAGCCGCACCCGCGCGAGCACCACACCAGGGGGCTCGGGCCGCTGCGCGTCCCCGGTTTCCCGGCGCTGCTGCTCTGCGTGGCCAGCCTCGGCATCGCCTTCGGCGCGGCCGGCGTGACCGTGCCCGCGTTCGCGACCGACTACACCTCCGACGACCCGGACAGTCTCGCCGGCGTGCTGCTGGCCGTCTGGGGCGTCGGCAGCGCGTTGGGCGGGTTCTGGTTCGGCGTCCGCAAGCCGGCCCGGAACATGACCCGGCAGTTCGCGCTGCTGCTCGCCGCGGTGGCCGGCAGCTTCGCCGTCTTCGCGGTGATGCCCACCCCGGCGGCGCTGGGCACCGCCCTGGTGATCGGCGGCGCCACGATCGCGCCCGCGCTCACCCTGGAGAACACCCTGGTCGGCCGGATCTCGCCGACCAGCATGCTCAACGAGGCGTACACCTGGGTGGTGACCATGTCGGTGGGCGCCAGCGCCGCCGGCGGCGCGGTGGCCGGCCTGATCGTCGACCACGCCGGCGGGGTGCCCTGGGCGTTCCTCTTCGCCGGGGCGGCGGTCGCCGTCGGGGCCGGGATCGCGGCCCTGCCCGCCGGCCCCATCGCCCGCGCGGAGGCCACCGCGGTACGCGCCGAGGATCTCGTGCCCGCCTGACCCGCACCGCCGGTCGCCGGCTGACCCGCACCGCCGGTCGCCGGCTGACCCGCACCGCCGGTCGCCGGCTGTCCCGGCCGCCGGCGGGGTCAGCGCTGCTGCGTCATCCGGTCGGCGAGGCGACGCAGCGCCGGCGCGGCGGCGAGCAGCGCCTTCCGGTCGGCGTCGTCCAGGCCCGCCAGCGCGGCGCCGAGCAGGTCCCGCCGGTGCCGCCCGTACGCGGCGATCCGCTCCCGCGCCGCGTCGGTCAGTTCCAGGCGGACGGTCCGCCGGTCGACCGGGTCCCGGTCCCGGTGCAGCAGCCCGGCGGAGGTCAGCTCGCCGACCAGCGTGCTGACCGTGTTGGGCGCGGTGCCCAGCCGCTCCGCGGCCTCGCGGACGCCGACGCCCGGCTGCCGCTGCACCAGCCGCAGCACCTCCACCTGCGCGTCCGGCAGGGCGACGCGGCCGGCCCGCTGGCTGGCCGCCCGGCGCAGCACCCGGTGCAGGTCGCCGAGGGCTCCGCTGAGCTGGTCCACCGTCTCGTCCGTCACAGGACACTCTCCCCGCTTCAACAACTCTGTGGGCAGAGCTATCGTATGCGGGCCGCCGCCACGGAGGGGACCGCCATGCCGCACGCCACCGCGCCGCCCGTACGCCCGGACGAGCGCGTCGCCGCGCCGACGGGACGGGCCGCCGCGGTGCTGCTGGTGCTGCTCGGCACGATCACCGCGTTCGGGCCGCTCTCCCTGGACACCTACCTGCCGGCGTTCCCGGAGATGACCCGCGACCTGGCCGCCAGCCAGGCACAGATCCAGCTCTCCCTCACCACCTGCCTGATCGGCATGGCGCTCGGCCAACTCGTCACCGGCCCGCTCAGCGACCGCTGGGGCCGGCGCCGACCGGTGCTCGTGGGCGTCGGCGCGTACACCCTGCTGTCGCTGCTCTGCGCGGCCGTGCCGTCGGCCGAGGCCCTGGCCGCGGCGCGGTTCGCGCAGGGCTTCGCCGGCGGCATGGGCGTGGTCGTCGCGCGCGCCGTCGTCCGCGACCTCTACGCCGGCCGGGACGCCGCGAAGTACTTCTCCCGGCTCACCCTGGTCTTCGGTATCGCCCCGATGGCCGCGCCGGCCTTCGGCAGCCTGGTGCTGCGTTTCGGCTCCTGGCGTACCGTCTTCGTCGCCCTCGCGGTGATCGGCGCGCTGCTCGCCGCCGCCGTCGCGTGGCGGCTGCCGGAGACGCTGCCCGCATCCCGACGCAGCACCGGCGGCCTCGCCGCCACGGCCGCCGCCGGCCGCTCGCTCTTCACCGACCGGATCTTCCTGGGGTACGCGCTGGCGCAGGGCCTCGCCTTCGCCGGGCTGTTCGCCTACATCTCCGGATCGTCCTTCGTCTTCCAGGACGTCTTCGGCGTCTCGGCCGGCACGTTCAGCCTGATCTTCGGCGTCAACGCGCTCGCCCTGGTCGCCGTCGGTCAGGCCAACGCCCGCCTGCTGGACCGCTTCGAGCCCCGCAGGCTGCTGATCGGGCCGCTCGGGGTGGGGGTGCTGGCCGCCGCCGCCGTGCTCGCGGGCGCGCTGCTCGACGCCCTGCCGCTGGTGGCGGTGGCCCTGTTCGTCTTCGTCGGATCGCTCGGCATGGTGACGCCGAACGGCACCGCGCTCGCCCTGGACCGGCACGCCGCCCACGCCGGCACCGCCGCCGCCCTGCTGGGCGCCATCCAGTCGGTGGTGGGGGCGGCAGCGGCGCCGCTGGTCGGGCTGGGCGGGGAGGGCAGCGCCGTTCCGATGGCCGTGGTGATCACCGGTGCGGCGGTCGCCTCCCTCGCCGTCGTCCTCACCCTGGCCCGCCCGCGCCGGTCCACCACGGCGACCTCCGCCGAGGGCTGACTGTGAGCATGGCGGGACTGGTTCCCGCCGGTGGTAGGTGGCGGCGTCAGAAGTTGAAGTCCCGGATCGCGGCGCCGCCCGACGCGGCCGTCGCCACGAAGAACTCGACCAACTCGGCGTGGTGCCGCTCCAGGCGGTCGAGGTCGTCGTCGTCCCAGAGGCCGGGGTAGACCCTCGCCTCGGACATCCCCTTCGGGTCGAAGTGCCGCGCAAGCGCCTCGAACGGCGTCGCGCTCAGGGCGCGGGCGGCCTCGGCGACCCTGCCGTCGTCCCAGCCGAAGAGGGTGCACTCCTCGTCGATGACGTCGCCGTTCTCGTAGAGGTCGACCCCCACCTCCGCCCCGTCCAGCAGGAACTGGAGGCCGGCCCAGGCCTTGTCGAGGCAGCAAACCGGCCGATCCTCGTCGTCGACGACGTGCTCCGCGGCCCACTCCGGGTCCGCGAACGCCCGGTCCAACTCCTCCGAGGTCACCCGGGTGAACGACAGCACACTCCCCATGGATCCACCACTCCACATCGGCCCGGTCGAATCGGCGGCCAGTCTGATAGCCCCCTCCGACGACCGGCGGGCACCGGCGAGCACCACGGAGCCCGACCGCAGGGGCCCAGGCCCTCGCCGGGCCGCCGGCCGTCAGACGGAAATACCGAACGACGACCGACGGCAACGACGTCTGCCAGGCTGCAGCAGGTCGACGACCTGATGATCAGCCAGGGCGGCTGAGGCTTACCGATAGTTCGTGAACTGGAGGGCGAGGCCGAAGTCCTCGCCCTTGAGCAGCGCGATGACGGCCTGGAGGTCATCCTTCTTCTTGCCGGTGACCCGGAGCTGGTCGCCCTGGATCTGCGCCTGGACGCCCTTCGGGCCCTCGTCGCGGATCTTCTTGCTGATCGCCTTGGCCTTGTCCGAGTCGATGCCCTGGATGACCTTGCAGTCGATCTTGAAGGTCTTGCCCGACGAGCGCGGGTCGCCGGCATCCAGCGACTTCAGCGAGATGTTCCGCTTGACCAGCTTCTCCTTGAAGACCTCCAGCGCGGCCCGTACCCGCTCCTCGGTCTCCGCCTGGAGGCTGATCGCCTCCTCGCCCGACCAGGAGATCTCGGCGCCGGTGCCCCGGAAGTCGAACCGCGTCGCGAGCTCCTTCTCCACCTGGCGGAGGGCGTTGTCGACCTCCTGGCGGTCGACCTTGCTCACGATGTCGAACGACGGGTTCGCTGCCATGCTCATGCTCCTGCTGTCCGGCGGTTTGTGGTCCTGTGTCCCCCGCTGACCAGCGGTACGACCCCCTGACGGTACCCGGTTGCGCTCCTGCCGGGGGGAGCCGCTATCCTTGCTTCCGCTGCCGCGTTACGACGCGGTGGGGTGCCCTGGCGGGTTGCCCGAGCGGCCAATGGGAGCGGACTGTAAATCCGTCGCGAAAGCTACAGAGGTTCGAATCCTCTACCCGCCACCAGGAGCACCAACGGCCCCTGACCAGCAGGAATGCTGATCGGGGGCCGTTGTCGTTTGTCTGGCCGAGTCCGGCTGCGTCCAGCCGTTGACGACTGGTTGTGGGCAGATCGTGGGCGGGTCGATCTTGCCTCTGGGGGCTCCTCTGGGGCTGCGCCTGCCGGGCTGGCGCGGGCCGTGCGCGTAGGGACCGGCTGAGGGCTCTACGGCTGGCGTGTCGCTGGCTGCGGGAGGTAGGCCGGGGGCAAGCCAGTCCCGGGGTTGGACTGGCGCGGCAGTCGGAAGCCCCGGCCCTCGACCAGGTCGACCCGTTCGGCTTCCGTACCGCCCTGGCCGTAATCGTGCCGCTGCGGATTTGGGGGCGGCGGTCCGGCGGCAGTCGGCGGCTCTCCGCCCCGGTGCCGAAGGCAGCCGGGGCGGCTTGCCGCCGGCCGGCTCACCGCCCCCGCGCCGCGCGGAGCGCGGCGCCTTGATCAGAAACAGGGATATTCGGCAGTTACGTGTCCGGCACTCATTTCTTCCGCGGCTGATGTGCGACATGCGTCCGCCAACTGATCTGCGACAGGCCACGCGCTTCTCGCGGCATGAGAGGGTCGGGAGCGGTTGCCGCCTTCGATGCGTCACGGTCGGCCCTCACCGTCTGGCAGGCAGGCGGGGTTAGCCGAGCGGGCACAATGCCGTGGTGGACTGGCCGTTGAAGGTGCCGACCCCTGTGACCAGGACGACTGAGTAACCAAGGCCGACTGTCGTGCACGTGCTGGCACGTTGTCCGGCGCTCATGTCCAGCGCTCAGACAGGGACCGCGACAGGATGCAGGGTGCCGCTTTTATACTCGGCTTGAAGGTGACTGGCGCTCGCATTAACTGTCACATGCCGGACACTTTGGGCGACCGGGCAGGCTGAACGGTCCTGATGGGCGGCCGAACGGTCCGTCCCCGATCCCCAACAGACGGTCGGAAACGCAGGTTGTGAGATCGACCATCTCCACCTTCGACGTTAGCCTGGGGAGATGGGGTACCCATACGAGGACTTGGACGATAGCCAGTTTGAGAGGCTAGTGGTGGAGTGCATGCGGGAGCTCTTCGGCGATGGCGTGCAGTCATTCACGCCTGGACCCGACGGCGGCCGAGACGCACGCTTCCACGGCACTGCCGCCAGGTTCCCCAGTACCGCCGAGCCTTGGACTCAAATCACTATCGGTCAGGCGAAGCACACCAACGCCACCAACGCGCATTTTAGTGACAGCGACTTCAGCAGCACCGCCGAGAGTTCCGTGCTTTCAGAGGAAATCCCGCGAATCCGGAAGCTCGTAGCAGACGATGAGGTGCACAACTACATTCTTTTTAGCAACAGGCGCTTGGGCGGGGTCACTGCCCCTGCAATTATCAAACGCCTTGCTGAGGAGACCGGCCTCGACAAATATCGGATCCATCTCGCTGGCATTGAGTTCATCGATGCCACGATTCAAAGGTATCCAGATATCCTGCGACGAGCCCGAATCGACCCACTCGATGGCCCGCTGCTCGTGAGTAGCTACGATTTGGCTGAAGTCATACTGGCGATCTCCAAAGGACTTGAGGCCCCGCTACCGCCCGACGATGCCCCTGTTGTCGATCGGGTTGGATACGAAGAGAAAAACCGCATTAACGGAATGACTCCGGAGTTTGCGAAGGTGCTCAAGGATCGCTACCTGCACGAAACTCATAGGATTAAGAGATTCTTGGCAGACCCGTCTAACGCTGACATCTTGCGACATTACGAGGGTGCGGTCGATGAGTTTCAGCTAAAGATAATCGCAAAGCGTAAGAGCTATCAGTCATTCGACGCTCTATTTAACTACCTCGTGGATCTTCTCTTCAATCGAGACGCCGTTTTGTCGCGAAACCGACGTCTAACTCGGGCGATGGTGTTTTACATGTACTGGCACTGCGACATCGGAGAGACTCCAGATGCTGCGGCCCAATAAGCACTCCCACCCGGATCAGACCGTGTTGGCGGCTTCTACCGTGCTACTCGCCGAACTGAAGCACAAGCGAGCTGTGTCGTATACCGACCTCAAGACCACGCTCGACAAAGCGACCCGGGGATCCGACTACCTGTTCACTCCCGCAGTGAGCTTGTTGTACCTCCTCGGCCTTGTGGAATACCGCGCAACTGCCGATCTATTTGAATATGCGGGGAAGTGATGAGGCTAAAGAGGATCTACTCCAATAGGCCGGATATTTTCGCGCCAATAGAGTTCAACGAAGGATTCTCGGCCGTCATGGCCGAAATTCGCGTCCCCGCCAATCGCCTTCTTGACACACATAATCTTGGCAAGAGCACCCTCGCAGAGCTTATCGATTTCTGTTTGCTGAAGGGCAAGAGCGGCAGCTTTTTTCTCTACAAACACAAGTCTCTCTTCGAGAAGTTCATCTTTTTCCTAGAAGTTGAACTGCCCTCCGAGGGGTACCTCACCATTGGTCGCCCCGTTGATCCCGGCTCAAAAATCCATTTCAAGCGCAGTAAGACGTCGATCGAGGACATGGCGGCACAAGGGAGTCCCGACTGGGATCACTCAGGTGTGTCCTTTGAACGTGCCAAGTTGCTGCTAGACGGAATGCTAGCGCTTGACGCGATCCGACCTTGGGGTATCCGAAAGCTAGTAGGTTACCTAATTCGCTCCCAAAGGGACTATCTCGACGTTTTTCAGCTCAGTAAGTTCGCCGGAAAGCACCAGGACTGGAAGCCCTTCGTTGCGCACCTACTCGGCATGAACTCCACACCTGTAGTTGGCCTGTATCAAAAGAGGGAGGAGCTTGTAAAAGCCAACGCAGATCTTGCCACCCTAAGTCGAGAGTGGAGTGGTGAGGATGTCGATCCGTCTGTTCTTGACGGTCTAATCTCCGTGAAGAAGCGCGACATCGACGCCAGGACGGGGGCCCTCGCGAGTTTCAACTTCCAAGAGGAAGACAGTCGCGCCACGTCAGATCTAATCGATCGCACCGAAGCACAGATTTCGGCACTGAACGAAGAGAGCTATCGCTTAACGCAGCTGATTCAGCGCATCGTGGAGTCTCTGGAGGAGGAGCAGGTTCTCTTTCGGCCAAAGGATGCTGAAAAGCTTTTCCGCGAAGCAGGCGTCCTTCTCGGGGATCAGGTCAAGCGTGAATACGATCAGCTCATCGCATTCAATCGATCGATCACAGTGGAGCGGCAAGAGGCCCTTCAGTCCCAGCTAAGCGAGAGCAGGGTCAGGCTTGCAGAGTTGCGGGTAGAACTGGACGCCCTCAACCAACAGCGCGCTCAGTCGCTGGATTACCTCAGAGTCTCTGATTCGATGGAGAAGTACAAGGCGTTGTCCTTGGAGCTGAGCAACCTTCAAGGTGAGTTGAGCGTACTTGAGGCCAAGCGAAATGCCGCAGCCAGACTGGCGGAACTTCGGCGGCAGCAGCGGAGCCTAACTGAGGACTTCGGACATCTTCAGACTGAGGTCGAGACCCAGATCGAAGAAATTAGCCGCGATGAGGAAAGCCGCTTTGGTCGGCTTCGCCGCTACTTTACCCAGATCATCTATGAGGTTTTGGGGCAAAACGCAATTATCGCTATCAGGATGAACGGTCAGGGCGGTCTAGATTTTACCGCCGAGTTCATTGAAAATAGCGGCGTGGCAACAAGCGGCGATCGCGGTACGTCCTACCGAAAGCTCCTCTGCATTGCCTTCGACCTAGCCTTTCTTCGAACCTACCTCGATGTTCCATTTCCTCGTTTCGTCTATCACGATGGCGCATTGGAGCAGTTGGAGCCGCGTAAGCGTGAGAAGTTGATCGGTGTGTTCCGCGAGTATGCGGCACTTGGCGTACAGCCGATAATCTCACTTCTCGACAGCGACTTGCCGGAACCGGTTGGCTCAGGTCTGGAAACGCTAATGCCAGAGGACATTGTGGTTACGCTTCATGATGAGGGCCAGGAGGGTCGCCTGTTCAGGATGGCGAAGTGGTAGCAACTTACCCGGCGACGCGGTTCGGGGGTTACAGGGCGCAGTCGGGTAGCCGATAGGTTCTTACTACTTCTTGCGCCCTGCCGCTTCTTCGCACAATCACCTCTCGTTCAATTAGCGCGGCTCCCACTTCTATCTTGAACAAGATAGCGAGGTCCGCATCAGCTGCAACCTCACGCTCCTTTGTCTCAGCTTGGCTGGCGGGAGGGACGAAGGCGACCGCGTACGTGCCACGTCCGTGTTCGGTAGCAACCAGCCCGGCGTCCCGCAAAGCAGCGATTGCGTGGCGGATCGTTCCGCGGCTCACCCTGAACTCGGAGGTAAGGGTGCTTTCTGCGGGCAACAAGGCGCCTGGCGGGATCTCGCCGTCCTCGATTCGCTGTCTCAGCTCGTTAGCGATAGTCCGATATCGGGGCTGGCCATAGTGCGGGGTGGGCACCTGCTCACCGTACCTGGCACTTGTCTTACCAAGCGCCAACCAAGTGACCCGTTTCGGCGTATGGACAACTCGTCCACTCGTAGGTACGTTTCCTCATGTGCGGCCGAAGTGACGGTCTGTATCAGGGGTGGTGCCATGCCGGCCCTGGCCGCACCTACGCGTGGCGTCCTGTCGGGCCGGTTGCGGTAGCCGCGCGGACAAGTTGGTTCGGCGATATTCGACCCGTCCGCGTTCGGACGGTGCGCCGTGCCTTCATCCGGACCGGTGGCCAGGTGCATTCCCCCGTGGCTGGCCACCGGTCCCCGCCTACCTGTGGAGGTGCGATGTCCGGTTCTCATCGTCGGCGCCGCTGGTTCTCGTCCTGGCGCTCCTGGAGGCGTCCGTCGGCCCGGTCCGCCAGCACCAACGCTCTGTCGAGTCCACGCCAGGCTTTTGTCCCGACCTCGCAACGGTGGTCCGTGGAGCCGACGCGGGAGTTGCCCGCGCTGCGGTACGCGCCGCTGATGACGCGGGCGCAGGCCTACCGGGGCAACGGTGGGCGGTGGCCGCGATGAGCCGTACGAGCAAACCGGCCGGCGTCACGAGTCATCCGGACTGGTGCGCCCCGGATCGCTGCGGCCTCCTGGTGCCGCCGCTGATGACGCACATGGCCCGCCGTCATCGCGGCCCGATGCACCGGGTCGGTGACACCAGGGCGAGCGGGCTCATCGTTACGTACCTCATCGGTGCCGACGCCCAGGTGCCCTTCGTCGCGGTTCATGCGACGTGTCGGGCCGGGAACGCCTGGGCGGAGCTGCCGTTGCCGCAGGTTGCCGAACTGGTCGAGACGCTCCGCGGGCTACTGAAGCAAGCTGACGGCCACCAGGGGGCCGACGATGAGTGAGGGCGAACCCATGGCGATGCGTCGGCCGTCGTCTTTGATCAAGCCGGTCGTGTGCCCAGTGTGGTGCAGGGGCTGCGGACCGAGCGACCCGATGCACCGGGGCTTCCCGTCCACCATTGGGCGGGAGCGGACTGGCTGGGTCACCGTTCAACTACTTGTCGATCGGTTCGCGCGCCGGGACCTGGCCGTGAAGCTCGACGCGACCCGCTACGGCGCAACGCAAACCGTGCTCCTGTCGCCAGCGCAGGTGGACCGGCTCATTGACGAGCTGACGCAAGCCCGCCTGGAGATGTTGGCAACGGTTGGTCGACACAGATGGGTGGGGGAGACGCAGTGAACACCAACAGTCGTCCGGTCATAGCGGTCCCTAGCGCTTCCGGCCCTCGCCGTGCGCAGTCACCGCGAGCGGCGGTAGCGGTCCCTCCGGTTCCCGAGCGGCCCGCCGGCGGGACCACCTGGCAGACGTTGGAACGTCTAGGGGGTACGGTGACCGGTGTGCATGGCCGGGACTGGCGCCCTCGCTACCTGCAACTCGCGGAGGAGTTGCGGGCAAAGATCATGAGCGGTGAGCTGGCGCCCGGCACGCTGATGCCGAGCGAGACAGAGTTGGCCGAGACGTCTGGCCTGTCCCGGACCAGCGTCCGCAACGCAATCCGACAGCTTCGGGAATGGGGCCTGGTCCGGGCCGAGCAGGGGCGCGGCACCTACGTGCGGGCACCCCGCCAGCGGGTACGCCGTCGCAACACTGAGCGATACCAGTGGGAGAAAGACCGGGTTCTGCTCGACGAGGCTGAGCGGTTGAAGACCGGCGCAATCGAGCACGACACCGGCCTGACAGTCGACGACCTCAAGTTCCACGCCGAGTACTCCCGCGTCGACGCGGACGAGGAGATGGCGGTGGCCTTGCAGGTCGAGCCGGGCACGCCGCTGCTGCGCCGGGTCTACTGGACGTCCTCCCGCCACGAGAACGCGCCGCTGACGCTGTCCTACTCCTACCTCCCGTACGACCTAGTGGCCGCGAACCCGGACCTGCTCGACGAGAGCAAGGAACCATGGCCCGGCGGTACGCAGCACCAGCTCTACACGCTGGGCATCGAGCTGGACCGGATCGACGACGAGGTTCGGGCCCGGCCGCCGTCACCTGATGAGGCCGAACTGCTGGACATCGACCCGGGCGTCTCCGTGCTCACCGTGCGAAAGACCTCGGTCGACACCACGGGCCGCGTCGTCGAGGTCGCCGACGCGGTGATGCCGGGTGACCGCACAGAGCTTGTGTACTCCCACAAACTCCAACGGTGGAAAACTTGACGCAGATCGTCTCGGTCATCACTCCAGTCCACGCGCCCAGCATCGAGCACCTCGCTGGCGCCTACGAGTCGTTGGCCAAGCAGGAAATGCCTGCCGGGTGGGACTGGCAATGGCTTGTCCAGGAAGACGGGCAGACCGGCGCCCTGGTCGACGCGCTGCCCGATGATCCTCGGATCAGCCTCGGCACCGGCCGTTCCGGTGGACCTGGGGTGGCCCGTACCCTTGCGCTGGCCCGGGTGTCGGGGGATCTCATCAAGGTCCTGGACGCCGATGACCAGTTGACCCCTGGTGCGCTTGCCCGGGACATCGCCGCGTTCGCCGCGCATCCTCACATCGGCTGGGCTACCTCGCGCGTACTCGACTTGCTGCCCGACGGGTCGACGGCCGGATGGGACAAGGACCCGGCCGGCGGGGTCGTCGACCGCGGTTCGGTCCTGTCGTTCTGGCAGGCCAACGACTACCGGGCATCGGTGCATCCAGCGACCCTGTGCCTGCGGCGGGATCTCGTCTTCGCCCTGGGCGGCTGGATGGCCCTGCCCGCCAGCGAGGACACCGGCCTCCTGCTCGCCGCCAACGCGGTGAGCGAAGGTTACTTCACCCGCGAGTACGGCCTGCTCTACCGCAAGTGGCCCGGCCAGGTCACCAGCCAGGCTGCACACCGGGAGCCGGGCGAGTATCAGGCCCGGATGAGGATCATCGAGGCCAGAGCTAGCGTCCTAGCCTCGATGATCCCGCACGGCCTACCGCTCACGCCCCTGGCGTAGCCTCGTGCCCCGGCATGCCATGGGTGCGGCGCCGCTGCTTCATTTCTGCCTCGTAGATGTGCCGCCGCCCACCGGCCAGCTTCTCCCGCGCGTCCCGCTCGATCTCCTGGAACGCGGCGTAGTAGCCGTCGTCGAACTCCTCCACGATCTGGAAGGTCCACCGGCCCGGCAGCAGGTTACGTCCTAGAAGTTCGTGCTCGACTCGGTTCGCCACCTCGTCATGGCCGGCCTGTCGCAACAACTCAATCACTCGGTCCAGCGTCAGGTCCGCTCCACCGATCAGTTGATGGGCCGAATAGAGATGTCCACGGACTCTATGTACCGTCTCTAGGGCTTTGCTCAGCTCCCCCAATGCTTCTATCGTCAAGTCATCCACGCCTTGGGGCCGAGAGTGTGCCGAGTCCACTGACTGCTCCTGCTTCTCCATCTTGCCGCACTACCCAGCCACCAGCTGCTTAATCGCCGAGTGGGCTTGCAACCGCAAGAAGCGCTCGAAGATTATTCGACCTCAATCTTGAAGTTCGATTCTTTCTCAAGACCCTTTCCCGTTTCCGACTTCTTCCAACCTTTTGGCCATACACTGGCTCTCACTTCTTTCTCTTCCGAGACAGTCGCTCCGGTAAAATCGAACTCCCCAGCAATTTCGAGGACTCGAAAGAAGGCTTGACCTTCGAACCGTGCATCATCGAAACTCACGTCTCCGCCGAAGGTGGACCGATCAAAGCCGAGCCTGTCGCAGAACCGACTGCCGTCGAACCATGCATCCTTGCCGAACTCTGCTCTCAAGAAGCGGAGATTGGCCTGGAAGACGCAGTGGTCAAGGTTGGCGTCCGCCGCGAATGAAGAGTAATCGAAGAGTGTGGTGCCCCCAAACGCGGCGAAGCTAAAAGTCGCTTCTTCCTCGAACTTGGCTCGCGTAAATCTGACCGAATCTCCGAAGTGGCTTCTGCCGAACTCCGCGCCTGATGCAAATCGCGCCCCTGCGAAATTCGCCTCTCCTGCAAAATGGGCGGCCCGAAAGTCGGGGCAACTATTGAACGTTGCGCCCAAGAAGTTCGCTTTGCCTACGAACTTAGCTCCGTTGCAGCTAAAGGTGCCAAGTTGTGTACGCGAGAAATCGGCATCAATTAGAGTGGCCTCTGCCAAATCGAAACTGAGGCTGCCCCAGAATATTCCGCTCGAAACTGCCTGCTCATCGTCCTTGGCATGCCTGACCAAAATCCTCTGCGCGGCAAGTCTTACCTGCCGCTCGCCAGCCCATCTCTCCGTCTGCTGGACATGCTCGGTCACATTATCAGATGGCTGATCCGTGTTCGGAGCAGGCGGGAGTGGCATCCGCAGGTACGCACAGATTACTTCTGTAATGCTTTGCCGATGCATCGGATTGTCTTGCGCTAGTCGTTCAAGAGCATAAAGGCCCGCAAGCCTGACAGGCGCCTTCTCTGAACCCAGCTGCTCTGCTGCTTTAACGTATAGCTCCGTCACTCGTTTTTCGCCAGCATCGTACTCCGTCGCCTGCTGGCTCCGTTCAGCTAATTGCTGGCGACGAAGCGCCAGCAATAGCGCAAGGGCGCCAGCAACGCCTGCGCCTACCGATAGGCCGGTCCGGATTGCATTTATTCGTAGCTGCGCCTTCTGTGGGTCAGCCTCTTTGGGTACTGCCGACTGCAGCCATAAGGTTGCAGTCCAAGTGGCGACTACAACAACTAATGCTCCAGCGGGAAAGACCCATGATCGAATAGGCCTGAGCTGTCGGTCCGGGGGTAATGGTGCAGCAGATGGCGCTAGCCCTGGTTTGGTGCGCCGATTGAGCCGCATTCCAAACACTAGAGCGGCTATGCCAAGCGCCGCGATTGCAACCGCGAGCCAAAAATCGGCCAATCTCGGGAGTGTCCTAAGCCACCATTCGGCCGGTATGGGAGTGAGGATCGCTAGAACAACTAAAACCGCTCCGACGATTAGTAAGGCTTTGGATGCGCGGATAGTCACGTAAACATGATCCCTTACTCCTCTGATCATCCGGCCCGCGCATACCAATTCGGACATACCTCCTGATTAATGGCAATATGCGCGACGACGGCTTCAGAGAACTTGTTGACTTGTCTGCCAAGTGCCGTCTACCTTGGAGCCTCAACTTGGCAGACATGCCAACAACCTGGAGGTTGAGCGATGGCTCTGCGTGGCGGTACGAGGTTCGCCGTGCGTTGTGAGGACGTGTTCCCGGCGGGGTGCGCGTTGGTGCCCGAGTCGCTGGGTGAGGTGGAGGACTACGACGAGAAGACGGGGCGGCGTTCGCCGGCGAAGGACAAGTTGACCGGCCAGCGGGTGTGGCAGGTCCGGGTGATGGACCTGGACCCGGAGCTTGGGAAGCGGTCCCGGGAAACGACGGTGAAGATCTCGGCGGACTACCAGCCGGTGCCGCCGACGGGCGCCCCGTTCGAGGCAGTGGAGTTCGACGGCATGACGGTCACGCCGTACGTGTCGAACAACGGCCGGATGGCGTATTCGCTGCGGGCGACCGGGATGCGCGCCCCGGCGGGCGTGGCCAACAAGGCGGCGGCGTAGCCGCATCAGGTGGGGGCGGGGCTGTCAGGTCTTGGCGGACGGCAGCCCCGCCCTCTGTCTCTTCCCCCTGCTCTGTCGAGAGAGGTAGTGACGTGTCCAAGCGTAGGCGTTCGGCTGCCCCGGCTCAGCCTCGGTGCGGCGTGTGCCAGTCCCGGTTCGACCCGGCCGGCGGTGCGGCTGACCGCTGCCCGCTCTGCGTCGGACAGCTCGTTCTTCCCCTTCCTCCGGTCCGGGACTCGTCGGGTCGGTTCGTGTCGCTGCGGGGTGCGCGATGATGCGCCGGCCGCGGGGCGAGGTGGTGATGACGACCGCCGGGGATCTGATGGTGATCCGGCCGAAGCGGTTCGAGCTGCCGATGTGGGCGGTCGTCCTCGGCCTGGTGCTGCGCTGGCTCGCACGGGGCTGCTGGTGGTGCCTGCGCCACCCGGTCACCGTGGGCCTGGCCGTGCTCGCCGTCGTCCTCTACGCCGACCACGGCTTGGCGGGCCTGGTCGTGCCGCTGGTCCTGGCGTCGGCGGTGTCGGCCGTGTGGCGGTGGCGCGATGAAGAGTCCTGGTGGCGGTGGTGCGCCGGGCCGCTGCTCGGCCGGTTCCGTCAGGTCTTCGTGTACCGGCGGGCGTGGCGTGAGGCCATGACCCTGTGCGGCCTCGCCGAGACGTACGACCATCGCGCGGTCCTGCCCGAGCTGCTGCGCGTGCGCTCGGACCAGGCCCTCGACGTGCTGACCATCCGCATGGTCCGCGGGCAGACCCCGGCCGACTTCCAGCAGGTCACGGCGAACCTCGCGTACGCCTTCGGCCGGCGGCACGCCCGGGTCTACTCCGAGCGGCCCGACGACCCGCCGAACCGGACCGGCTATTGGGCGTTGCTGCTGCGGCTGGTGGACCGGGTGCGGTTCCGGGACCGGCCGACCGTGATCTACCTGGTGCTCGTCCGCACCGATGCCCTGCGGCCGGTCGTGGCCCCCTTCGACGCTCCGGCCGTCCCGGACTTCACCGCCCTTCCCCTCGCGCGACGGGAAGACCTGGGCACCTGGTCCCTGCACCTGCTCGCCACGCACGTCCTCATCGGCGGGGCCACCCGGTCCGGCAAGGGCTCGGTGCTCTGGTCTCTGGTTCGCTCGCTGGCCGGCGGCATCACCTCCGGCCTGGTCCGGCTCTGGGTGATTGACCCCAAGGGCGGGATGGAGTTCGCCATGGGCCGGCCGCTGTTCGCCCGGTTCGCCTGCAAGTCCTTCGAGGCCATGGCCGACCTCCTCGACGAGGCCGTGACAGTCATGCGGGAACGGCAGGCCCGGCTCGCCGGCACGGTCCGGGTGCACACCCCGACCGAAGCTGACCCCCTGGTCGTGGTCGTCATCGACGAGATGGCTGCGCTGACCGCGTACCTCCAGGACGTCGAGCTGCGCAAGCGCATCGCGGGCTCGCTGGGCTTGCTGCTGTCCCAGGGTGCCGGCGTCGGCGTCCTGGTGGTGGCCGCGTTGCAGGACCCGCGCAAGGAGGTGCTCCCGTTCCGGGACCTGTTCCCGACCCGGATCGCGCTCGGCCTGACCGAAGCGGCGCAGGTCGACCTCGTGTTGGGAGACGGTGCCCGCAACCGGGGCGCCCTGGCCGACCAGATGCCCCGGTGGGCCAAGGGCGTTGGCTACGTGATCCTCGACGGCACCCCCGAACCTCTGCGCGTGCGGTTCTCGTACATCACCGACGACCACATCCGCGAGCTTGCCCGGGAGTACCCGGCCCCGGCCGACGCGGCGGACATCCTCGCCCAGGTCGGCAGGGAGTCGACCCCCGAACCGGTCCGGCCGTCCCTGCCCCGGCCGCGTCGCGGGCCACTGCTGCCCGACGCGCTGCGCAACATCCTCGACGCCGACGGAGGTGAGCCGCGGTGACCACCCAGACCGACAGCCGGCGCTTCTACCGGCTGCGCGCACCCAACCCAACCGGCCCGACGGCGGTGTCCGTCCGCGTCGACCCCGACCGGCCCGACCCGTACCCGGTCTATCTCGCCGTCGGCGGTGGCCGGCGCCGCATGCACCTGACCCCCGACGAGGCGTGGGCGCTGTGGCGCTGCCTCTCCGAAGCGGTCGCCTCCCTCGGCGAACCGCCCGACCACATCCGTACCCGCGTCGCCCCGGCCCGGAGGTAACCCGATGTCCCTCAAGCGCTTCTTCATCGGCACCCACCGCATCAAGCCGCTGCACATCGAGCTGAATGACTCCCCGGACCGGCTCGCCGCCGCCCTGCACGGCCTAGCGCACATGGTCCACCGCCGCCGAGACCTCGACGGGCAGCGCATCAGCATCACCCTGACCGTCCGCAACCCCGGAGGCCGCCGATGATCCGCGCACGAGCCGAGTCCGGCGTACGCGTGCTGATCCTCCTCGCCATCGGCACCATGGCTGGCGCCGCCGCCTTCACTCACGTCCACGACCTGACCGTTGCCCACGGCCAGCCCGACTGGATCGGCTGGGCCAACGCCGTGGCGGTCGAGCTGATGGCGATCTACCTCGGCTTGGAGATCCGCGCCCGCCGTCGCGTTGGCCGTCCCGTCGGTCTGGTCGGCGTGCTTCTGGTCGCCTTCGCGCTGCTCTCCCTCGCCGCCCAGGTGGCAGAGGCCGAACCGTCGGTGTGGGGCTGGATCGTGGCGGCGGTGCCGTCGCTGGCGTTCCTCGCCCTGGTGAAGGTCGTCCTGTCCAGCGCACCCGCCACCGTCCCGGCTGCCGAGCCGGACCAACCGCCGGTCGACTGGACCTACGAAGTCCCGGAGCAGGTCGTCACCGAGCCTGAACCGCAGCGACCGGCTGAGCCGATCGTGCCCGCCCCGGCGGTCCGCCCGGCCCCGTCGGCGGTGCTGCCTCCGCTCGGCGTCGTCCAGCCCAACCGGCCCCAGGTTGTCGGGATCATCCGATGACCGCTCCGACCCTGCCCGGTCTCGCCCAGGCTGCCCCGACCCCGGTTGCTCCTCGGCCGGGGTCGCGGGCGGCCCGCATGGCGCTGCCTCGCTCGGTCGACGTGCTCAAAGAGATCGCGGCTGAGTACGGCGTCTGCGTCCGTCCGCTGGCCATGCGTCGCACCGACCTCGACACCGGCCTGACCGAGGTCATCGACCTGCCCTGCGGGGCGACCCGTGAGGACAAGTGCGCGCCGTGCGCGAAGAAGAACCGCCGGCTGCGGCAGGCCCAGATCCGGGAGGGCTGGCACCGCGACGACGAGCCGCTACCCGGCCCGGAACCCGCGACCGAGGAACAGAAGGCGCTGATCCTGCTTCGGGCACACTTCGAGTTCGCCCGGGACGAAGCATGCCGGGCCAGCCAGTACGACCAGGTCGCCGACCTCGACGAGGCCATCCGCGAGGTGGAAGAGGCCATCGCCGCTGAGGGCCTGCGCGGGCGCGTCGGGCCACCCCATGGCAACGTCGACGAGAACCAGGACGACGAGCCCGGCCGCCGGCGCAAGCGTTCCACCAGGCGGCGCCAGGATGCCCCCGACCTGCCCCGGCGCAAGGTCGAGCGGCGCACCGTCGGCAAGACCTACACCGCCCCGGACGGGTCGACCTTCCGGCCGTCGATGTGGCTGACTCTCACCCTCGACTCGTACGGGCCGGTCCGCCCCGATGGCACCCCGGTCAACCCCGACCGGTACGACTACCGCCGTGCTGCCTGGGACGCCGTGCACTTCCCCCGGTTGCTCGACCGGTTCTGGCAGAACCTTCGCCGCTGCGAGGGCTGGAACGTCCAGTACGCCGGCTGTGTCGAGCCCCAACGACGCCTCGCCCCACACGCGCACTTCGCCATCCGGGGCACCATCCCCCGCGACGTCCTGCGCACCGTGGCGGCGGCCACCTACCACCAGGTGTGGTGGCCTTCGGTCGATGTCCAGCGGTACACCCTCGACCGGCTCCCGGTCTGGGACGAGCAGGCGGCGGCATGGGTCGACCCCGACACCCACGAGCCGCTGACCACCTGGACGGAAGCCCTCGACGCCATCGACGACGATCCGGACGCCGAACCCGTGCACGTCGTCCGCTTCGGCGCTCAGGTCGACGCCCGCGGCGTCATGCCCGGCACCGAGGATGCTGAGCGGACCATCCGGTACGTCACGAAGTACATCACCAAGCACACCGGCGACTGCCACAAGGCGACCACCGACCGGCAGCGCAAGCACCTCGACCGGCTCTGGCAGCAACTCCAGCTCACCCCGTGCACCGACCGTTGCGCGAACTGGCTGCTGTACGGCGTCCAGCCGAAGAAGGCACACGTCAAGCTCAAGCCGGGCCGCTGCAAGGGAAAGGTCCACCAACGGGACACCCTCGGCATCGGCGGCCGGCGCATCCTCATCTCCCGCGACTGGTCCGGCAAGACCCTCGCCGACCACAAACACGACGCGCGGGCCTGGGTGCGGGCACTGCTCGGCGCCACCACCGACAGCGGCGCGGCCAGCGAGACCGGGCAGCTCGTCGACGACCAGGGCGCCACCGCCGAACGGGTCCGGCACGCCTGGGAACTCGCCCGACCCGACGACCCCGACGTCGGGCCCCTGTCCCACCGGCTCATGCGGTCGATCAGCGAACGCGCCCGCTGGCGATCCGAACTCCTCGCCGCGAAGGACCGGGCCGCGCAGGGGTCCTCAGATCTTTCGGCAACTCAGCACAGCGCACAGCACCACGGGGAGGAAAGACAGTGAACGAGGAGTTGTTGACCGTGCCGGAAGTGCTCGCCGAGCTGCGCGTACCGCGCTCGACCTGGTTCTACTGGCGGCAGACCGGCAAGGGGCCACGGGTGATCAAGCTCCCGAACGGGCAACTGCGGGTCCGCCGGTCGGCGCTGGGCCGGTGGCTCGGTGACCTGGAGCAGGACGCCGCGTGAAGAGCTACGAGGTCCAGATCTGGGAGATCGGCAAGCGCGCTGACCGGAAGGCTCGGCCGTGGCGGGTCCGCTGGGCGGTGAGCAGCCACCGCTTCGAGGAGATGTTCCGTACCAAGGCTTTGGCGCACTCGTTCCGCGCCGAGCTGGTCCAGGCGGCCAACGCGGGGGAGCCCTTCGACCCGGCCACCGGCCGCCCGGTCTCGGAGGCCAGAACCAAGAACCCCACTACGTGGTACGCGCACAGCCGCGCGTACGTCGAGATGAAGTGGCCCCGGGCGGCGGCCAAGACCCGGCGGTCGATCGTCGAGGCGCTGACCTCGATCACGGTGACCCTGACTCGGTCGACGAAGCGGGGCCGTCCGGATGACGCGCTTCTCCGTGAGGCGCTGTACCTCTACGGGCTGAACCCGCGTCGCTGGTCCGACGAGATCCCGGCCGAGCACGCGGCGGCCCTGGCCTGGCTGGAAACCGCGTCGCTGCCGGTCGTCGAGCTGGACTCGCCCGCGATGGTCCGCCGGGTCCTCGACAGCCTGTGCGTACGCCTCGACGGCAAGCCGGCGGCGGCCTCGACCGTCCAGCGCAAGCGGGCCACCTTCTACAACACCCTCGGGTACGCCGTCGAGCTGGAGCTGATCGACTCCAACCCGGTCGACCGGGTGCAGTGGACGGCTCCCGAGGTCGCGCAGTCCATCGACCGTCGGGTGGTGGCGAACCCTGCCCAGGTCGCCACGCTGCTGGAGGCGGTGAAATCTCTCGGCAAACGGGCCGACAAGGTGACGGCGTTCTTCGGCTGCCTCTACTACGCGGGTATGCGGCCCTCCGAAGCGGCGGACCTACGGCGGGAGGACTGCGACCTTCCCGGGCGCTGCCTCGACTGCGGGGCCGACTTCGACGACCTGGCGGCGGTCAAGGCGTCCGCGTCCTGTGACCACGAGAAGATCGAATACCGCTGGGGGCGCCTGGTGCTCGCCGGGACTGCCCCACGAGCAGGGTCGCACTGGACCGATGACGGCGGCTCCCACGAGCGGCGCGGCCTCAAGCACCGGGCGCGGCAGGAAACCCGAACGGTCCCGATCCCGCCCCGGCTCGTCGAGCTGCTGTGCGCGCACGTCGAGAGTCACGGCGTCGGCCCGGATGGTCGGTTCTTCCGCGGCCTGCATGGCGGCCCGCTCTCCGAATCGGTCTATGACCGGTGGTGGAAGCTCGCCCGCGAGAAGGCGCTGACCGAATCGCAGGTGGCCTCGCCGCTCGTGCGCCGTCCCTACGACCTGCGTCATGCGGCGGCTTCGCTCTGGCTAAATGCCGGCGTCCCGCCGACCGAGGTCGCTCGGCGCCTGGGCCACGGCGTCGCCGTCCTGCTCCGCGTCTACGCGAACTGCATCGACGGGGGAGACGACACCATGAACGACAAGATCGGCGACGCCCTCGGATGACACTAGCGCCGGTGTGTAACAGTGCGTGCATGCGCTCGAACCCCAAGAGGCGAGGCCGACGGCTGTCATCTTTCGTGGCTGCCTGTGCTGCGGGCTCGGCTGCGGTAACCGGCTTCTCTGAGGCTCCGACGAAGTTTCAGTTGGCCATGGTTGGGGTGTCGGCTCTCCTAGCGGCGTTGGGCGCACTGGTGCAGCCAGCGAATTCAGCGCGTGGTTCGACGACGACCTTTTTAAAAAAATCTGCGGCGCTGGCACGGTGCCAGATGGCAACAGTGCAAACCTGGCACCGTGCCAGCCTGGCACCGTGTTGAACACTCCGGCGATGGCGTAGTGGCAGGGCCGTGGGCGTGGGCGTGGGCAGATGGTGGGCACCCGTTCGGCAAGTCGCCGTCGGCAGGGCAGAAGTCGCAGCTCAGCGCATGTGGCCCCACCAAGATCGCTGACGCCCTGTAAATCCGTCGCGAAAGCTACAGAGGTTCGAATCCTCTACCCGCCACCAGGTGCACGAACGGCCCCGTGAGCTGCGGAGACGCGTTCCGGGGCCGTTTTCGTGCAGTCCAGCGGAGTCGAGCTCGATCCGGCGCTCCGCGGCTGCCTGCAGGAACATGGCGGGAACGGATGATCTTGTGCTCGCCCGGCCGCGTCCCGCTGGCTACGTGTCCAGAGACGAGAAGGCGTGCAGCATGCCGGCCCGTCGCGACAGACCCGGTTTCGTCCATCTCGTGACCCTTGCCGTCGCTACCCTCTGCTTGTGAACGACATCCGCGTGTCAAACCGTGACCGAGAAGCGGTCGTGGTCCGGCTCGGCGTCGCTGCACGCGAGGGGCGATTGACCCTCGCAGGTCCCCACGCAAGATCAAAAGATCCTCAACCTGCATCAGCCGGCGGTTGAGATCGGGTTGCCTACTTCACCGTACGCATCGGCTGGCCGGTCAAGACGCTGTAGCCGACGGTAATCAAGATCATGACGCCGACCACTGCGAAAGCTACGCCAATCACCCGTTCCAGCAGGATGAAGCGCGCCAGCCGCTCCTCGTGCGGGACGTCTGGTAGCCAACGCCAGGGCGGAACTCGCCGCAGCGCACTCGCGGTGGACATCGACCGCCGCACGTGCCACTCCGTCACGCCCCGAAAGTTGGTGGCCAGGGCGACGCCTACGAGGCTCACAGCCGGGCCCGTGATGACAGCCGCCAGAACACGCCATGTCTCCATCCGACCCCTCCGCTGTGGTTATGGGATCTTAGGGCGGCCCCTGTGTCGCATCTGTTTCGCGTACCCCTGTTGATCAACGTTCATGCTGGTCAGAGGCTTTGGGCACATCATGGTTGGCGTTGCGGACCTGGAGCGTCGCCCATTCGTACGAGATCCTGGTCGGGCCAGGAGTCGTTGCCGGTCACCGGTGTGCGGCTTCCCTCCGGGTGTACGACGTCCAACCCCCGGTGAGCCGGGCGGGTGGCGGTGAGTATGAGCGGTATGGGACATCCGGAAGGCGGTGGAGAGGGTCAGGACCTGTTGCAACGTCGCGAGGACGTGCGGCAGGCCAACTTCCTGGAGCTGTTCGTCGACCTGGTGTTGGTGTTCGCCCTGGCCGGGGTGGTCAGCCGCGTCGCGCGGGACATCGTCAGCGAAGACGCTGTCGTCCGGTGGCGGTCGATGGCCTTCCTGCTGGTGCTGGCGCTGCCGCTGATCTGGTTGTGGATCACGACCGCGCACATCACCAGCTGGTTCGACCCCCGCCGCCGCAAGATCCAGTGGATTGTGCTGGCCAGTGCCTTCGGGCTGCTGGTCATGTCGACCTCGCTGCCGTACGCGTTCGTGGGCCGCGGGTGGGCGTTCGCGCTGCCGTACGTGATCCTGCAACTCGGCCGGCCGCTCATCCTGATGCCCACGCTGCGCGGGCACCCCCTTCGGCAGCTCTACCTCCGGTCAGTGCTGTGGTACGCGGCCACGGCGGTGATCTGGCTCGCCGGCGCGGCCGTCAGTGGCGGCGCCCGGGCCACCCTGTGGGGGGTCGCCGTGACCATTGACATCGTCGCCGGGCAGCTGCGCTGGCCGGTGCCGGGGATGGCCCGGCCAGCGCAGGTCAGTGCGTGGGCCATGGACAGCCGCCACCACCTGCCCGAGCGTTACCAGCAGTTCCTGATGATCGCCCTCGGGGAAACCGTCCTGGCCGTCGGCCTCACGCTGACCAACCAGCCGGTCACCGCGGCGGCCGCCGCGGGGCTCGTGGTGGCGTTCCTGTCGACCGTGCTGTTGTGGCGGATCTACTTTTACCGCTCCGGCCAGATCCTCGCCGAAGCCGTCGCCGCGGCGGGGGACCGGTACGCCGCCGGCCGCGCCACCGGCACTGCCCACGTCGTCATGGTGACGGGCATCGTCGCCGCCGCCGTCGGCTTCGAGATCGTTCTGCAACAGCCGGACGGCCGGCCCGAGGCGGTGTGGCTCGTCGCGATCCTCGGTGGCCCGGCACTGTTCCTCTACGGCCGCGTCCGTCTGGAACGCATCGTGTTCGACCGACTCTCCATCCGCCGCGTCGTCGCCATCGTCGCCCTGGCGGTCGCCGCCGTCCCCCTGTACTTCGCCCCAACGCTGGCCGCTGCGGTCGTGGCCGCGCTCGTGCTGCTCGCCGTCGCCCTCGCCGACGCCCGCCACGCCGCCGGCCGTCCCCCCGAGGCGCCCTCCCCGGCGCACTAGGTCGACCTAGATCATGCGGCGGCCTCGCTCTGGCTGGATGCCGGCGTCCCGCCGGCGGCGGTTGCCCGGCGTCTGGGCCACGGCATCGCCGTGCTGCTTCGGGTCTACGCCAACTGCATCGACGGGGAGACGATGCACATCCGGACGGCCGGCGAAGCCGTGCGGCGCCGGACGGGAAGCGCTCACTCCCGCGGTTCCGTTCGTGACCGGCTTGTCCGGATCCGCCGCTCCGGCCGCATTGCCCTCCACCGATCGGGCGCATGGTGTCCCGACACTGGTGCGATGGCGCAGACCGGGTATGGTGGTCGATGCCCGGGCACGTGTCCGGATGGGTGGTGCGGCCTCCCGGGCGACTGATGGGGGGTTGCCGTACGGTCGACCGGCCGCTGCCGGCCCGGCCACCGAGCGGAATGCGCCGAAGGTCGTATTCGGCACTGTGCGAAGTGGGTGGTGGCCCTCGCAGGCTCGTGATCTGGCCTGCTGCGACGAGGGTGGTGGTCCGAACGGCGGAACGTCACCGACGCTCGGGCCGGCGGCAGGCGCACGGCTTTTCTGGGTACCTGCCTTGTGGCACGATCGTGGAACCTCCACCATCCCCGTGACACTTCCCCGACAGGAGCAAACATGTCTGGTCGAAGGCTGGGCCGGCTGCTTGGCTCGTTTTTCGTACTCGCCGCTGTGGCTGGTGGCGTCTTCGTCGGTGACGCCTCGAACGTCGGCGACGCCCAGTTGTTGGATTTTGTCTGGAACATGCCCAAGCTCTGACGAACCACCACGTCGATGATGTGAGCCGGCGCGGCCGGTGAGGGGAGCGGCATGGCGGGTCGAGGCCGCACCGGTCCCCGATCGACGGAGTACGCCTGGCTGATCACCGGGCCGTTGGCGATGCTCGCGGTCGTCTGCGCCACGGTCGTCGGCCTGGTCGCCCCGGAACCGTTCGGCGAATGGCCACTGGCAGTGCTGCTGCTGGTGGCCATGGTGGCTGCCGGCATGCCGGTGCTGAACTTCACGGTCCGGCGGCAGTCCATCGGGATGACGCTCAACGAGATCCCGCTCGTCCTGGCGTTCTTCCTCGTCCGGCCGCTCACGGTCGTCGCCATCTACACACTCTCGGCGATCATCACCCACCTGCGGCACCCCTCCGCCGCCGCGAAGTTCTGGTTCAACGTGGCCCGGGCCGCCGCCGGCTCGTCGCTGGCCGTCCTGGTGCTCCAGGCGTTCCCACCGGTGCAGGGCGTGGGTCCGGCCACCTGGCTGACCCTGTTCGTCGCGGCGAGCATGGTGAACCTGGTGAGCCTCACCGCGATCGCCGGGGTGCACACGCTGCTCCAGGGTTGGCAGGCCGGGCGCGAGGTCTTCCGGAAGTCCCCGCCGGGACTGCTGGCCGCGGCGATCAACATCGCCTGCGGGATGATCGTCCTGATCCTCATCGCGGCCACCTGGTGGTCGTTGCTGCTGCTGGCGGTCCTGGTCGCCGCGCTGGCGCTCGTCTACCGGGCGTACGCCCAGTTCTTCCGGCAGCACCGCACGCTCGCCGACATGTACGAACTGAGCCGCGCGGTGAGCGAGAGCGGCCAGTACGGCACCCTGCCCGACGCCCTCCTCGGGCGGGTACGGGCCCTGATGCAGGCCGAGTACGCCACCCTCTGGTTGCCCGCCCAGGGCCGGCACCCGGAGGTGCTGCTCACCGCGCGCAACGACGACCCGGGCCTGCTCGACTTCGCCAAGACGCCGGCCGCGCTGCGCGAACGCGCCCGTGACGAGGGCCGTACGGTGGCCGTCGGGCGGGGTCTGATGACCGACGGCGACCTGCGCGCGGCGCTGTCGGCGGAGCGCGTCAAGGACGTGATCGTCATCCCGTTGCGGTCCGGCCAGGCGGTCATCGGGACGCTGGAGGTCGCCAACCGCCTCGGTGACAGCAATCATTTCGTCCGCACCGACGTGCCTCTGTTCGAGACGGTGGCGGCGCACGCTGCGGTGGCGTTGGAGAATTCCCGGCTGGTCGACCGGCTGCGGCACGACGCCTACCACGACGCGTTGACCAAGCTGCCCAACCGGCGGCGGATCACCGGCGCGCTGGACGAGGCGGTCAAGATCCGGGCGCCCGGCGAGGTGGTGGCGCTGCTGCTGTTCGACGTCGACCGGCTGCGGCAGGTCAACGAGTCCCTGGGGCACGCGGCCGGCGACAAGGTCCTCGCCGAGGTCGCCGACCGGCTGCGCGCCTGCGCCCCGTCGTCGGCCCTGGTCGGCCGAGCCGGCGGGGACGAGTTCCTGGTCACGCTGCGGCTGGAGAGCGCCGAGGCGGCGGTGGAGCTGGCCGCGCAGTTGCGCGAGCAGATCCGCGACGAGATGGTCTTCGACGCGCTCACCCTGGACGTGGACACGGCGGTCGGCGTCGCCGTGCACCCGGATCACGGCAGCGACGCCGCCTCCCTGCTGCAACGGGTGGACCTGGCGGCGACGGCGGCCAAGTCCGTGCCGGGCAGCGTGCAGCTGTTCAGCCCGGCGCTGGAGTCCCGGTCGCTGCGGCGGCTGGGCCTCGCCGGTGACCTGCGGCGGGCGCTGGACGACGGCGAGCTGAAGGTCTACTTCCAGCCGAAGGTGACGCTGCGGGACCGCCGGCTGGTCGGCGTGGAGTGCCTGGCCCGGTGGGAGCACCCGGCCCACGGGTCGGTCGCCCCGGAGGACTTCGTCGCGGTGGCCGAGCACACCGGCCAGCTCGGCCGGTTCACCGAGTTCGTGCTCCGCGAGGGGCTGCGGCGCAGCCGGGACTGGTCGCACGCCGGCCAGCCGCTCTCCGTCGCGGTCAACCTCTCCGCCCGTACGCTCACCGACCAGCACTTCCCGGCCCGCGTGCAGGAGTTGCTCGACGAGTACGGCGTACCGCCGCAACGGCTCACGCTGGAGATCAAGGAGGCCGGGGTGCTGGACGGCACCGATCGGCCCATCCCGACGCTGCGGCGGCTGCGGGACCTCGGCGTACGGCTGTCGGTGGACGACTTCGGCACGGGGGATTCGTCCCTGGCGCACCTGCGCCGGCTGCCCGTGCACGAGGTGAAGGTCGACCGCTCCTTCGTGCAGGGCATGGCGACGGATCCGGGCGACCTGGCGATCGTGAACGCCGTGGTCACCCTCTCCCAGCAGTTCGGCCTGGCCGTGGTCGCCGAGGGTGTGGAGAGCGAGCTGACCCTGGAGCTGCTCCAGGACATCGGCTGCGAGATCGGCCAGGGCTTCCTGTTCAGCCGGCCACTGCCGTACGAGCGGCTGGAGGCCTGGTTCGGCGCCCAGGTGGATCCGGAGACGATCTCCGCCGGGGAGCTGCCCCGGCTGCGCGTCGTGCCGTGAGCTGTGGAAATGCGGCTCTGGGGGATCCGATTTCATCTCCGCCGCACGGCCGTGTAATGTATCCCCTGCGCGTCACCCCCCGGGGAGATCGCGCAGGCCCCCTTAGCTCAGTCGGCAGAGCGTCTCCATGGTAAGGAGAAGGTCTACGGTTCGATTCCGTAAGGGGGCTCAGAGGGTCCGGCTGGACCCGCCACGGCGGTGTAGCTCAGATGGTAGAGCAAGCGGCTCATAATCGCTGTGTCGCCGGTTCAAGTCCGGCCACCGCTACTCTCGTCCACCGGGCTTGTTCCCGGTGGCCGGTGGGATGGGCGCCATAGGCGCCCACTTTGCATGTCCGCGTGGTCAGCGCGTAGGCTGATGCGTCGTAGTTGTTACCCGTAGCGAGGAAGGCACTCCGCCGTGGCGAAGGCGACCGATGTCCGGCCGAAGATCACTTTGGCGTGTGTGGAGTGCAAGGAGCGCAACTACATCACGCGCAAGAACCGTCGTAACGACCCGGATCGCATCGAGCTGAAGAAGTTCTGCCCGCGGGACGGCAAGCACACGGTCCACCGCGAGACCCGCTGACCCACGGCCGGCTCCGCCGGCCCGGTCCCCGCACTTCCCGATCGCCGGTCCGTCAGGACGGCGCGGCTCCGGCCGCCGCCGCCCCGTACGGATCGGCGATCTTGTTTTGCGTGTAGGTTCGCGGCATGTCCCTGGACCCGTCCTTCGTCGGCCGGACGTACCCGCCGACCGCCCCCTACCAGGTGGGCCGAGAAAAGATCCGTGAGTTCGCGACGGCGATCGGCGCCGCCGACCCGGCCCACCACGACCCGGAGGCCGCCCGCGCGCTCGGCCACCCGGACGTGGTCGCCCCGCCGACCTTCCCCGTGGTGGTCAGCATGGCCGCCAGCCAGCAGATCATCGACGACCCGGCCCTCGGCGTGGACTACAGCCGGGTCGTCCACGGCGACCAGCGCTTCGCCTACACCCGTCCGGTGGTGGCGGGAGACGAACTGGTCTGCGTCTGCGTCGTCGAGGACGTCAGCAGCCGCGGCGGGCACGACTTCCTGACCACCCGCACCGAGGTCGGCACGTCGGCCGGGGAGCCGGTGGTGACCGTCTGGTCGAAGCTCGTCGTACGCGGGGAGGGCTGAGATGGAGCTGCCAGCCAAGACGTTCCGGGTGACGCGCGCGGACCTGGTCCGCTACGCCGGCGCCTCGGGGGACTTCAACCCGATCCACTGGAGCGACCGGTTCGCCACCAAGGTGGGTCTGCCCGGCGTGATCGCCCACGGCATGTTCACCATGGCGCTGGTCGGCCGCGCGCTGACGGAGTGGGCCGGCAGGCCGGACGCGGTGGTCGACTACAACGTCCGCTTCACCCGGCCGGTGGTCGTCCCGGACGACGACGAGGGCACCGAGATCGAGGTCACGGCGGTCGTCCGGGAGGTCACCGAGGAGGGCCTGACCAGGCTCGACGTGACCGCGACCTGCCGGGGGGAGAAGGTGCTCTCGCAGGCCCGGGCGACCGTCCGGACGGCCCGCTGACCAGGCCCGCGACGCGCGATGGGCAGACCGGTTGGGAAAGTCGTGCGACTACCCGTACACTGGTCCGCCGTGGGGCAAGTGACCCCTGCGCGGTCCTGCGACCGGGCGGGGTGAGCGTTGCCGCACAGGGGTGTAGCTCAATTGGCAGAGCAGCGGTCTCCAAAACCGCAGGCTGCAGGTTCAAGTCCTGTCACCCCTGCGCCTCAGGCCTGACCGTTCCCGTGGGTCGCGCCGCCGTAGGGCGGCGTCCGGCCCGTGGTGGTGGTATCGGCGGGGTGGTTCCGAGGCATTCGGGTCCGTCCGGCCGGTCCACCGGCCGCGGCCCGTCGCGGGACGGTTGGTCCGGCCGGCGTGACCAAGCGCTGCGCACGCCCACCGCGTGCGACCCGACATCCCGCGACGGAGGGCGAAGTGGCCGACAAGAAGCGGCGCGGCGAGGACGCCGGCGACGACCGTCTGCACGACGAGGTCGTCGACGACGTGGCCGACGACGACGCCACCGACGCCGAGGAGCCGGTCTCCCGGGGCGGCACCGCGACGCGGTCGCGGGCGAAGGCCGAGTCGGCCGACAGCCGGCCCAAGACCAAGACGGACACCGATCGCGTGGGTCTGTTCGGCCGCATCGCCCGATTCATCCGCGAGGTCGTGGCCGAGCTGCGTAAGGTCATCTGGCCGACCCGCAAGGAGCTGCTGACCTACACGGCCGTGGTGGTCGCCTTCGTCACGGTGATGCTGACGATCGTGGCCGGCCTGGACTACGCCTTCGCGAAGGGCGTGCTGTGGGTCTTCGGCAACCCCAGCTGACCGGCCGACTGAGCCGATAGTGACGGAAGTGAGCGAGCGTGCCTGAGTACGACGAGACCGCCGAGACCACGGACGAGCAGTCCACGGTGGCGACGGCGGCTGGTGACGAGTCGGTCGAGGCCGCCAGCGAGCCGGAGTTCCCCACCACCGAGCCCGCCCCGGACGAGGACTACGACCCGGTCGCCGAGCTGCGGCAGAAGCTGCGCTACGCGCCGGGCGACTGGTACGTGGTGCACTCGTACGCCGGCTACGAGAACAAGGTCAAGACCAACCTCGAGACCCGGATCACGAGCCTCGACATGGAGGACTACATCTACCAGGTCGAGGTGCCGACCCGGGAAGAGGTCGAGGTCAAGAACGGGAAGCGGTCGCAGGTGCAGGCCAAGGTCTTCCCGGGCTACATCCTGGTCCGGATGGAGCTGACCGCGGAGTCCTACTCCTGCGTGCGCAACACGCCGGGCGTGACCGGCTTCGTGGGCGCGACGGACCGGGCCGACCGCCCGGCTCCGCTCTCCCTCGACGAGGTGCTGAAGTGGCTGGCGCCGGCCGTCGAGACCGAGCAGAAGAAGGCCAAGCCCGAGATCAAGGTCCTCGACTTCGAGGTCGGCGACTCGGTCACGGTCACCGACGGTGCCTTCGCCTCGCTGCCGGCGACGATCAGCGAGATCAACGCCGACCAGCAGAAGCTCAAGGTGCTCGTGTCGATCTTCGGCCGCGAGACGCCGGTGGAGCTCAACTTCAACCAGGTCGCCAAGATCTGAGGTCCCGGTCGCCGGCGGTGGGCAGCGGCCCGCCGCCGGCGTACTCGTCCCACCCGTCCGTGCGACCTCGGCGGGAGGGGCGGCGGGACGCTGCGCTACCCTAGAACGTCGCCGCTGTCGCATCGCGCTGACCGTGCGCGCCCGCGGCCGGCACCTTTCCCAGTTCCAAGCCCCAGGAAGAGACATGCCTCCGAAGAAGAAGCTCGTCAAGACTTTCACGCTTCAGCTGCCGGCGGGCCAGGCCACCCCGGCGCCGCCGGTCGGCCCCGCGCTCGGCCAGCACGGCGTGAACATCATGGAGTTCTGCAAGTCCTACAACGCGCAGACCGAGGCCCAGCGGGGCGACATCGTCCCCGCCGAGATCAGCGTCTACGAGGACCGCAGCTTCACGTTCGTGCTGAAGACCCCGCCCGCCGCCCGGCTGCTGATCAAGGCCGCCGGCGTGCAGAAGGGCTCGGGCGTCCCGCACAAGGAGAAGGTCGGCTCGGTCACCCGCGCCCAGGTGCGCGAGATCGCCGAGAAGAAGATGGCCGACCTCAACGCCAACGACATCGACCAGGCCGAGAAGATCATCGCCGGCACCGCCCGGTCGATGGGCCTCAACGTCACCGACTGACCTCGGTCACCGCCAGATCCAGTTCGTGGGAGGGTGCGCGGACGCCGCGGCCCGCCATAGACCACAGGAGTTACCAGACCATGCAGCGCAGCAAGAGCTACCGCAAGGCCGCCGAGGTCATCGACCGGTCCAAGCTCTACACCCCCGCCGAGGCCGTGAAGCTGGCCAAGGAGACCACCAACGTCAAGTTCGACGCCACGGTCGAGGTCGCGATGCGCCTCGGCGTCGACCCCCGCAAGGCGGACCAGATGGTCCGCGGCACGGTCAACCTGCCGCACGGCACCGGTAAGACCGCCCGCGTGATCGTCTTCGCCGCCGGCGCGAAGGCCGAGGAGGCCGCCGCCGCCGGTGCGGACGAGGTGGGCACCGACGAGCTGGTCGCCCGGATCCAGGGTGGTTGGCTCGACTTCGACGCGGCGATCGCCACGCCGGACCAGATGGCCAAGATCGGCCGGATCGCGCGGATCCTGGGCCCGCGCGGTCTCATGCCGAACCCGAAGACCGGCACGGTGACCATGGACGTCACCAAGGCCGTCTCGGACATCAAGGGCGGCAAGATCACCTTCCGGGTGGACAAGCACTCCAACCTGCACCTGATCATCGGCAAGGCCTCGTTCTCCGAGACCCAGCTGATCGACAACTACGCGGCGGTCCTCGACGAGGTCCTGCGGGCCAAGCCGTCCGCCGCGAAGGGCAAGTACCTCAAGAAGGTCACCCTCACCACCACCATGGGCCCGGGCGTCCCGGTCGACCCGAACCTGGTGAAGAACCTGCAGGAGGGCTCGGCCGAGGGCTGAGCACCCGCACCCGTGACGGGGCGTCGCCACATCGTGGCGGCGCCCCGTTCCCTTTCCGCTGTGGCATGCTCGGTCGGGTGCGACTGGAGAACGTCTGGCTGCGGTACCGGCGGCGCGGGCCGTGGGTGCTGCGGGAGACGGATGTGCGGGTCGGTTCCGGTGAGGTCGTGGTCGTGCTCGGCCGCAACGGCGTGGGCAAGTCGACCCTGCTCCAGGTGGCGGCCGGGGTGCTGCGGCCGAGCCGGGGGCGCGTGATCGACCGGCCCCGACACGTCGGTTGGGTCCCGGAGCGTTTCCCGGCCGACCAGCCCTTCACCGTCGAGCGTTACCTGACCGCCATGGGTCGGGTCGCCGGCCTCGATTCGGCGGCGACGGGCCGGGCGGTCGACCACTGGACCGACCGGCTGGGCCTGGCCCGGTTCCGTCGGGTCCGGCTGCCGGAGCTGTCCAAGGGCACCGCCCAGAAGGTCGGCCTGGCCCAGGCGATGCTGCGTACCCCCGGCCTGCTGGTGCTCGACGAGCCGTGGGAGGGCCTCGACGCCGCCACCCGGGACCTGGTGCCCACGGTGATCGCCGAGGTGTTGGCAACGGGCGGGTCGGTGCTGGTCAGCGACCACCGCGGCGAGATCGCCCGGCTGCCCGGCGCCCGCCGCTGGACGGTGGCCGACGGCACGGTCACCGAGGGTGCGCCACCGGCCGACGCGGCGATGGTGGTGGTCGAGGTCGCGGTGCCGGCCGCGCGGGTCGCCGGCACCGTCGCCCGGTTGCGCGCCGAGGGCCATCACGTCCTGCGCGTACGCCCCGAGGCGCCGACCCCGTCCGGCATGCCGGACGGGGTCGCGACCGCCGAGGGGACGGCGGAGGTCGGCCTGGCGGAGCCGACCGGTCCGGCCACCGGGGGAGCGCGGTGACCGCCCTGCTCCGGCTGCGGCTGGCCGGCTTCCTGCGGACGGGGCGGGCGCTGGCGCCGCTGCTCGCGGGCCTGGTGGCGCTCGGCGTCCTCTACGGCGGCGGCCGGGCCCAGCCGGGAGAGGCGTACGGCGTCTCGGCGGTGGCGCTCTTCCCGGTGCTGGCCTGGCAGACCAAGGTGCTGCTGGACGTGGAGCCCGACGTGCAGCGCCGGTTGGCCCAGGCGCTGGTCGGGGTGCGCCGGGAGCGGCTGGCCGGCCTGCTCGCCGCCGGCGTGGCCGGGCTCGGCACGGTGGTCGTCGCGCTGGTCTTCCCCTGGCTGGTCGGCGGAGTCGCCGGCCCGGTGGGGCCGGACGACCGCTCGGTGCCCCTCGGCATCGCCGTCGGCCTGTGGGCGCACCTGCTGGCCGTACCCGCCGCGGTGGCGCTCGGGGCGCTGGCCAGCCGCGCCTGCGCGGGCAGCGCCGGCTACGGCGTCGCGGTGCTGGCGCTCGGCGGGGTCGGCGCGGTCGCCCTCGGCCTGAGCGGCTCGGTGGCGCCGTGGCTGGCGCCGCCGGTGATGGCGACCGCGCGGGCCGCCGCCGGCGACCTGGCCGCGCCGACCGTGGCGCTGCTGACCGGCTGGGCCGCGGCGTGGAGCGCGAGCGCCGGGGCGGCCTACCTGTGGCGGCGTCGCACCCGGCCCTGACCGGCGGCCCGCTCCCGGGGGTCCCACCGGAGGGGTGACGTGGTGCACCCGGGGGCGATTTGGTGGTCAGGGCAATCTTCGCGTAACCTTGGCGCGAAGTTCCACCCAGAGACCGCTGGTCACCGTGCCCCGGCACGGTCGAAGGTCCCGCGACGACGGGCGACCCGCGCAGGGCGGTAAGCGAAAATCGGTGCTGAGCACGGTCCGCCGACTGTGCCCGTGTCCCGGCCCTCGCCCCGTGCGCCCTGCGCCGGGGCTTTCTCGTTCTCGTGATGCCTCCGCTCCCGTCGAAAGCTCCGGCCGACGACGGTGACCAGCCTCGAGCAACGAGAGAGGAGGGACATGGCGGACAAGCCGATCCGGGCCGACAAGGCCACGGCCGTCGCTGAGCTGACCGAGAGCTTCCGCAACGCGGGCGCCACGGTGCTGACCGAGTACCGCGGTCTGACGGTATCCCAGCTCACCCAGCTGCGGCGCTCGCTCGGTAAGGAGACCAGCTACACGGTCGCGAAGAACACGCTCGCGAAGCGTGCCGCGTCCGACGCTGGCATCTCCGGTCTCGACGAGATGTTCACCGGTCCTACCGCGCTGACTTTCGTTTCGGGCGACGTCGTCGAGGCGGCGAAGGGCCTTCGCGACTTCGCGAAGGCCAACCCGAAGCTCGTCATCAAGGGCGGTGTCTTCGAGGGCAAGGCCATTTCCGCGGCCGAGGTCACGAAGCTTGCCGACCTGGAGTCCCGTGAGGTGCTGCTGGCCAAGCTGGCCGGCGCGATGAAGGGCAACCTGAGCAAGGCCGCGGCCCTGTTCCAGGCCCCGCTCTCCAAGGCCGCCCGTGCGGCGGCCGCCCTGGCGGACAAGCGCGAGAAGGAGGGCGCCGAGGCGGCCTGAGGCCCCGCGGCGCACCCAGTTCTTACCTAACAGATTCAGGAAAGGACGCCAGACATGGCGAAGCTCAGCACCGACGAGCTGCTCGACGCGTTCAAGGAGATGACGCTGATCGAGCTCTCCGAGTTCGTGAAGCAGTTCGAGGAGACCTTCGAGGTCACCGCCGCGGCTCCGGTCGCCGTCGCTGGCCCGGCCGGCCCGGCTGGCCCGGCTGCCCCGGTCGAGGAGGAGAAGGACGAGTTCGACGTCATCCTCGAGGCTGACGGCGGCAAGAAGATCCAGGTCATCAAGGTCGTGCGCGAGCTGACCGGCCTGGGCCTCAAGGAGGCCAAGGACCTGGTCGAGGCCGCTCCGAAGGCCGTCCTGGAGAAGGCCAACAAGGAGACCGCCGAGAAGGCCAAGGCCAAGCTCGAGGGTGAGGGCGCCAAGGTCACCCTCAAGTGACCTGAGGTCGACCAGGCGCGCGTCCGGCTCACGTGAGCCGGGGCACACCGCGTCACGGCGGGCGGTGATCCGACAGTGGATCGCCGCCCGCCGTCTTGGTGACCCGGTCGCAGCGCGGTGAGCAGGGCGTCCACGCCTGGCGTCGGCGCGTACCCGGTGCGTGGCGGTAGCCCGTGGGTGGGAAAGACGGGGCGACCCGGATGCCGGCCCTTGACGCGGCCCCGGGCTGACAGGCACGCTGACACCAGCAAGACCTTCCGCGCTTGCAACGGCCACCACTTGGGTAATGACAGCGGCAGCACCATCGGCCGCAACACCCGAGCGGCCCGGCAGGAACGTCGCGTTCCGAGCGGCCCGGTGAGACCCGGTTCCAGGGGGTCCCGAGGCACGTTCCGCGACGACCTGCGGGGTGGGCTGGACAGCGGTTAGCCTCTCGGCTACACTGCTAGTTTGCGCTGCCTTCCGACTTGACCCCTGCTCGGAAATGTCCGTTTACGGATAATTCTGGCGGGGTCATTGGAGTGCACGCGTACCAGCCGTTCTGCAGCACCGGTCCTCGGAAGGACGCATCTTGGCAGCTTCCCGCCCTGCGAAGACCAGTCGTACGTCGAGCGCATTCGCTCCCCGCCGAGTCTCATTCGGCAGGATCACCGAACACCTCGAGGTCCCCAACCTCCTCGCCATCCAGAACGAGTCCTTCGACTGGCTCGTCGGCAACGAGGCTTGGCAGGGCCGGTCGGCGGACGACCCGCACGCACGCTCGGGTCTCGCGGAGATCCTCGACGAGATCAGTCCCATTGAGGACTTCTCCGGCACCATGTCGCTCTCCTTCTCGGCTCCGCGCTTCGACGAGGTCAAGGCCTCGATCGAGGAGTGCAAGGAGAAGGACCTGACCTACTGCGCCCCGCTGTTCGTGACCGCGGAGTTCACCAACAACACCACCGGCGAGATCAAGAGCCAGACGGTGTTCATGGGTGACTTCCCGATGATGACGCCGAAGGGCACCTTCATCATCAACGGCACCGAGCGCGTCGTGGTCAGCCAGCTCGTCCGGTCCCCGGGCGTCTACTTCGACAAGCAGCCGGACAAGACCTCCGACCGCGACCTCTCCAGCGTCAAGGTCATCCCCAGCCGGGGTGCCTGGCTGGAGTTCGACATCGACAAGCGCGAGACGGTCGGCGTTCGCATCGACCGCAAGCGCCGGCAGGCCGTCACGGTCCTGCTCAAGGCCATCGGTTGGTCGGCCGAGCGGATCCGCGAGCGGTTCGGCTGGTCCGAGCTGATGATGACCACGCTCGAGAAGGACCACATCGCCGGCCAGGACGAGGCGCTCCTAGACATCTACCGGAAGCTCCGCCCTGGCGAGCCGCCGACCCGCGAGAACGCCCAGACCCTGCTCGACAACCTCTTCTTCAACCCGAAGCGGTACGACGTCGCCAAGGTCGGTCGTTACAAGTTCAACAAGAAGCTCGAGCTGGCCGTGCCGATCACCACCGGCACGCTGACCGAGGACGACATCGTCGCCACCGTGGAGTACCTCTGCCGGCTGCACGCCGGTGAGGAGGGCTACGAGGCCGACGACATCGACCACTTCGGCAACCGGCGCCTGCGTACGGTGGGCGAGCTGATCCAGAACCAGGTCCGGGTCGGGCTGTCCCGGATGGAGCGGGTCGTCCGCGAGCGGATGACCACCCAGGACGTCGAGGCGATCACGCCGCAGACCCTGATCAACATCCGCCCGGTGGTGGCGGCGATCAAGGAGTTCTTCGGCACCTCGCAGCTGTCCCAGTTCATGGACCAGACGAACCCGCTGGCGGGCCTGACCCACCGGCGCCGGCTGAGCGCGCTCGGCCCGGGTGGTCTGTCCCGGGAGCGGGCCGGCTTCGAGGTCCGCGACGTGCACCCGTCCCACTACGGCCGGATGTGCCCGATCGAGACGCCGGAAGGCCCGAACATCGGCCTGATCGGCGCGCTGTCCACCTTCGCCCGGGTCAACCCGTTCGGCTTCATCGAGACGCCGTACCGGAAGGTCGTCGACGGTCGGGTCACCGACCAGATCGACTACCTGACCGCGGACGAGGAGGACCGGTTCGTCAAGGCGCAGGCCAACGCGCCGCTGACGGCCGACGGGTCGTTCGCCGAGGACCGCGTCCTGGTCCGCCGTAAGGGCGGCGAGACCGAGGACGTCCCGCCGGCGGCCGTGGACTACATGGACGTGTCGCCGCGGCAGATGACCTCGGTCGCGACCGCGATGATCCCGTTCCTCGAGCACGACGACGCCAACCGGGCGCTGATGGGCGCGAACATGCAGCGCCAGGCGGTGCCGCTGGTCAAGGCCGAGTCGCCGCTGGTGGGCACCGGCATGGAATACCGTGCCGCGGTCGACGCCGGTGACGTGGTGGTCGCCGAGGTCGGTGGCGTCATCGAGGACCTCTGCGCCGACTACATCACCATCCACCAGGACGACGGCCACCGCCGCACGTACCTGCTGCACAAGTTCCGCCGCTCCAACGCCGGCTCCTGCGTCAACCAGAAGCCGGTGGTCTTCGAGGGCGACCGCGTCGAGGCCGGCCAGGTCATCGCCGACGGTCCGTGCACCGACGAGGGCGAGATGGCGCTCGGGCGCAACCTGCTCGTGGCGTTCATGTGCTGGGAGGGCCACAACTACGAGGACGCGATCATCCTGTCGCAGCGCCTCGTGCAGCAGGACGTGCTCACCTCGATCCACATCGAGGAGCACGAGGTCGACGCCCGGGACACCAAGCTGGGCCCGGAGGAGATCACCCGCGACATCCCGAACGTCAGCGAGGAGATGCTCGCCGACCTCGACGAGCGCGGCATCATCCGGATCGGCGCCGAGGTCGTCCCCGGCGACATCCTGGTCGGCAAGGTCACGCCCAAGGGCGAGACCGAGCTGACCCCGGAGGAGCGGCTGCTCCGCGCGATCTTCGGTGAGAAGGCGCGCGAGGTCCGCGACACCTCGCTGAAGGTGCCGCACGGTGAGACCGGCACGGTCATCGGCGTGCGTACCTTCTCCCGCGAGGACGGCGACGAGCTGCCCCCGGGCGTCAACGAGCTGGTCCGGGTCTATGTCGCCCAGAAGCGGAAGATCCAGGACGGTGACAAGCTCGCCGGCCGGCACGGCAACAAGGGCGTCATCTCCAAGATCCTGCCGATCGAGGACATGCCGTTCCTGGAGGACGGGACGCCGGTCGACATCGTGCTCAACCCGCTGGGTGTGCCGAGCCGGATGAACATCGGCCAGGTGCTGGAGACGCACCTCGGCTGGGTGGCGAAGACGGGGTGGAGCGTCGACGGCGACGACGCCGAGTGGAAGCGCCAGCTGCGCTCCATCGAGGCGCACGAGTCCGAGCCGGACACCAACGTGGCCACCCCGGTCTTCGACGGTGCCCGCGAGGAGGAGATCTCCGGTCTGCTCGCGTCGACCCTGCCCAACCGGGACGGCAAGCAGCTGATCGGATCCACCGGCAAGGCGCAGTTGTTCGACGGCCGCTCCGGCGAGCCGCTGCCGGACCCGATCGCGGTCGGCTACATCTACATCCTGAAGCTCAACCACCTGGTCGACGACAAGATCCACGCCCGGTCGACCGGCCCGTACTCGATGATCACGCAGCAGCCGCTGGGTGGTAAGGCGCAGTTCGGTGGCCAGCGCTTCGGTGAGATGGAGTGCTGGGCGATGCAGGCGTACGGCGCCGCGTACGCCCTGCAGGAACTGCTGACGATCAAGTCCGACGACGTCCTCGGCCGGGTCAAGGTCTACGAGGCGATCGTCAAGGGCGAGAACATCCCCGAGCCGGGCATCCCCGAGTCGTTCAAGGTGCTGCTCAAGGAGCTGCAGTCGCTGTGCCTCAACGTCGAGGTGCTCTCCAGCGACGGTGTGGCCCTCGAGATGCGCGAGACCGACGACGAGGTGTTCCGGGCCGCGGAGGAGCTGGGCATCGACCTGTCCCGGCGCGAGCCGAGCTCGGTCGAAGAGGTCTGAGGTGAGCGGTCGGGGGCCGGCTCGCCGGCTCCCGACCCCACCCACTAGCTAGCAGTACAGACGACGACATAGGGGACATAGTGCTCGACGTCAACTTCTTCGACGAGCTGCGCATTGGCCTCGCCACCGCCGACGACATCCGTCAGTGGTCGCACGGTGAGGTCAAGAAGCCTGAAACGATCAACTACCGCACCCTGAAGCCGGAAAAGGACGGGCTCTTCTGCGAGAAGATCTTCGGTCCGCAGCGGGACTGGGAGTGCTACTGCGGTAAGTACAAGCGGGTCCGCTTCAAGGGCATCATCTGCGAGCGCTGCGGCGTCGAGGTGACCCGGTCGAAGGTCCGCCGTGAGCGCATGGGCCACATCGAGCTCGCCGCTCCGGTGACCCACATCTGGTACTTCAAGGGCGTGCCGAGCCGGCTGGGCTACCTGCTGGACCTCGCCCCCAAGGACCTCGAGAAGATCATCTACTTCGCCTCGTACGTCGTGACGAGCGTGGACGCCGAGGCGCGTCACCGCGACCTCTCGACGATCGAGAACGAGATCCTGGCCGAGAAGCGGCAGGCCGAGAACAGCCGCGACTCGGAGATCGAGAAGCGGGCCGCCAAGCTCGAGGCCGACCTGGCCGAGCTGGAGGCCGAGGGTGCCAAGGCGGATGTCCGGCGCAAGGTCAAGGAGGGCGGAGAGCGCGAGATGCGCCAGATCCGCGACCGGGCCCAGCGCGAGATCGACCGCCTGGACGAGGTGCTCGACACCTTCCGCAAGCTGGAGCCGAAGCAGCTGGTCACCGACGAACTGCTCTACCGCGAGCTGCGGGACCGGTTCGGCGAGTACTTCACCGGCGGCATGGGCGCCGAGGCCATCAAGGCGCTGGTCCAGAACATGGACCTCGACGCCGAGGCCGAGAGCCTGCGCGAGACCATCCGCTCCGGCAAGGGCCAGCGGAAGATCCGGGCGCTCAAGCGGCTCAAGGTCGTCGCGGCGTTCCTGAACACCCGCAACTCGCCGCTCGGCATGGTGCTGGACTGCGTCCCGGTCATCCCGCCGGACCTGCGCCCGATGGTGCAGCTCGACGGTGGCCGCTTCGCGACCTCCGACCTGAACGACCTGTACCGCCGTGTGATCAACCGGAACAACCGCCTCAAGCGGCTGATCGACCTCGGCGCGCCCGAGATCATCGTCAACAACGAGAAGCGGATGCTCCAGGAGGCCGTCGACGCGCTGTTCGACAACGGCCGTCGCGGACGGCCGGTCACCGGCCCGGGCAACCGCCCGCTCAAGTCGCTGTCCGACATGCTCAAGGGCAAGCAGGGCCGGTTCCGCCAGAACCTGCTGGGCAAGCGCGTCGACTACTCCGGCCGTTCGGTCATCGTGGTCGGCCCGAAGCTCAAGCTGCACCAGTGCGGCCTGCCCAAGCAGATGGCGCTGGAGCTGTTCAAGCCGTTCGTGATGAAGCGGCTGGTGGACCTCAACCACGCGCAGAACATCAAGTCCGCCAAGCGGATGGTCGAGCGGCAGCGGCCGGTCGTGTGGGACGTGCTGGAAGAGGTCATCGGCGAGCACCCGGTCCTGCTGAACCGGGCGCCGACCCTGCACCGGCTGGGTATCCAGGCCTTCGAGCCGCAGCTGGTCGAGGGCAAGGCCATCCAGATCCACCCGCTGGTCTGCACCGCGTTCAACGCCGACTTCGACGGTGACCAGATGGCGGTGCACGTGCCGCTGTCCGCCGAGGCCCAGGCCGAGGCGCGGATCCTGATGCTGTCGTCGAACAACATCCTCAAGCCGGCCGACGGCAAGCCGGTCACCATGCCCACCCAGGACATGGTCATCGGTCTCTACCACCTCACCCACCTCACCACCGGTGAGCGGGGCGAGGGCCGGGCGTTCAGCTCGGACGCCGAGGCCCGGATGGCCTTCGACAACGGCGAGCTGCACCTGCAGGCACCGGTGAAGATCCGGCTGCGTGGCGTGGTCGGGGTCGACAACGGCGCCGGCGCCGAGCCGTGGACCGCCCCGGAGGGCTGGGCCGAGGGCGACCCGCTGACCGTGGAGACCACCCTCGGCCGGGTGCTGTTCAACGAGACGCTGCCGCAGGGCTACCGCTTCGTGAACTACGAGATCCGCAAGGGTCAGCTCTCCGCGATCGTCAACGACCTCGCCGAGCGCTTCCCCAAGGTGGCGCTGGCCGCCACCCTGGACGGGCTCAAGGAGGCCGGTTTCCACTGGGCCACCTGGTCCGGCGTGACGATCGGCATGGAGGACGTCATCGCTCCGCCGCGCAAGCGGGAGATCCTGGAGCGGTACGAGAAGGAAGCCGACCGGATCGACAAGCAGTACCAGCGTGGTCTGATGACCGCCGAGGAGCGCCGCGGCGAGCTCATCGAGATCTGGACCAAGGCGACCAACGAGGTCGCCAAGGAGATGGACACCGCGCTGCCGCAGGAGAACCCGCTGTGGAAGATGATCAACTCGGGTGCCCGCGGTAACCTCCTCCAGCTCCGGCAGATCGCGGCGATCCGTGGTCTGGTGGCCAACCCGAAGGGTGAGATCATCCCGCGGCCCATCAAGGCCAGCTACCGGGAGGGTCTCTCCGTGCTGGAGTACTTCATCTCCACGCACGGTGCCCGGAAGGGTCTCGCGGACACCGCCCTGCGTACCGCCGACTCGGGTTACCTGACCCGTCGTCTGGTGGACGTCTCGCAGGACGTGATCATCCGCGAGGAGGACTGCGGCACCGACCGCGCCATCCCGATGCAGATCGGCGAGCGGATCGACGGCAAGCTGGTCGTGCACGAGCACGCCGAGACCAGCGTGCACGCCCGGACGCTGGCCGACGACATCAAGGGGCCGGACGGCACCGTCGTCGCCGAGCGGGGTCAGGACATCAACTCCATCGGGGTCGACAAGATCGTCGCCGCCGGGGTGGAGACGGTCCGGGTGCGCAGCGTGCTCACCTGCGAGTCGAAGCTGGGCGTCTGCGGTGCGTGCTACGGCCGTTCGCTGCCGACCGGCAAGACCGTGGACGTCGGCGAGGCGGTCGGCATCATCGCCGCCCAGTCGATCGGTGAGCCGGGTACGCAGCTGACGATGCGTACCTTCCACACCGGTGGTGTCGCGGGTGAGGACATCACCCAGGGTCTGCCCCGTGTCCAGGAGATCTTCGAGGCCCGGGTCCCGAAGGGCAAGGCGCCCATCGCCGACACCCCGGGCCGGATCCGGATCGAGGACGGCGAGCGGTCGCGGAAGATCATCGTGGTGCCGGACGACGGCAGCGACGAGATCGTCTACGACAAGATCTCCAAGCGGGTCCGGCTGCGGACCCACGACGGCGACCACGTCGAGGTCGGCGAGAAGCTCACCGAGGGCACCATCGACCCGCACGAGCTGCTGCGCATCCTCGGCCCGCGCGCGGTCCAGGTCCACCTGACCCAGGAGGTCCAGGAGGTCTACCGCTCGCAGGGTGTGCTCATCCACGACAAGCACATCGAGATCATCATCCGCCAGATGCTCAAGCGGGTGACGGTCATCGACTCCGGCTCGACCGAGTTCCTGCCGGGTGTGCTGGTCGACCGGGCGCTGTTCGAGTCGGAGAACCGCCGACTCGTCTCCGAGGGCGGCGAGCCCGCCGCCGGTCGCCCGGTGCTGATGGGTATCACCAAGGCCTCGCTGGCCACCGACTCCTGGCTCTCGGCGGCCTCCTTCCAGGAGACCACCCGGGTGCTGACCGACGCGGCGATCAACTCGCGCAGCGACTCGCTCGTCGGCCTCAAGGAGAACGTGATCATCGGTAAGCTCATCCCGGCCGGTACGGGCATCAGCAAGTACCGCAACGTCCGGGTCGAGCCGACCGAGGAGGCGAAGGCCAAGGTCTACTCGATGACCGGCTACCCGGAGACCGACTACGGCTTCGGGCCGGCCAGCGGCCAGGCGGTTCCGCTGGACGACTTCGACTTCGGGTCGTACCGCTAAACAGCACGGACGACGAGGCCCCCGGCAGCCGCCGGGGGCCTCGTCGTGTCCCGGGATCGGTCGGCCCGATCCGGCGGGACCGGGGCATGATGGAGGGCATGACGACCGCACCCGGGCAGGCGCCCGTCGCCCCGCCGGTGCCGCCGCGCCACCCGCTCGACCCGGACCCGGCCCGGGCCACCAAGGCGAAGGCCGTCTTCGCGCTGGGCCTGATCGGCGCGCTGACCGGCCTGTTCGTCGGCGGCGTGGTGCCCGCCACGGTGGCGCTCCAGCTCGCCCGGCAGGCGCGCCGCGAGGCGTACGCGTCGGGGGGCTTCCTGACCGGTGCGGCCTGGCTGCGCCAGGGGGAGCGGCTGGCCTGGACGGGCCTGGTCCTGGTCGCGGTCACCGTGGTGGCCGCGGTGGTGGTCGGGGTGGTCCGCCTCGCCGACGCGCCCTACGGGCAGGACTTCGCGCCGAACGTGGACTGACCGCCCGGGGGAACGGGTCCCGCCGGGAGTGGGCCGTCCGCCCGCCGGCGGTAGCCTGGCCCGGTGTCCGTCGCGCGGCGGTGGACGCCGAGACGTCGACAGGAGGACCCGTGACGGAACCGGCGCGCTTTCCGGGCAGCGACCCCGCGGCGCCCCCCGCCACGCACCCGGACGCCGCCCCGTCCGACGCGGGGCAGTGGGCGCGGCCCGACGTGGCCGCCCCGCCCGCCCCGACGGGATACCCGCCACCCCCCGCGGCCGGCGGCTGGGGCGCGCCATCGGGTCCTGGTCCCGGCACGCCTCCCGGCGTGGCTCCCGGTTCGGGTCCCGGCTGGGGTGGCGGCTCCGCCTTCCCTGCCCTGACGACGCCTCCGCCGCCGCCGCGGGAGCCGGGTCGGCCGCCGAAGCGGGTCGAGGCGGTCGCCGGCACGCCGTTCGGCGTGGTGCACCTGGACGTGCCCCCGGTCACCTCCGGCCTCGCCGTCGGTTCCCTGGTGGCCGGGATCGTCTCGATCCTCGTCGCGCTGCTGGTGGTCTGCTTCGGCGCGGTCGCCGGCATGGGCGGCGCCTGGGCGGCCGGCGCCTTCACCGTGCTGGGCGTGCTGGCGGGGGCGGGCGCGGTCGTCGCCGGCCTGTTCGGGCTGCGGCAGATCCGCCGTGCGGCGCCGCCGCCGGCGGTCCGGTTCACCGGGCGGGGGCTGGCGGTGGCCGGCGTGAGCTGCGGCGGGGCGGGACTGCTGCTCAGCCTGCTCGGGCTGGGGCTGGCGTTGCTGGTGGCGCTGGCGTGACGCGGAGCCGCGACGGCCGGGAGTGAGCGGGGCCGCCCCGGGGTCGACGGGCCGGCTCCTGGGGAAGCCGGTACACTCGTGACCGTAGGTGCCCATCACAGGCGGGCAGGCGCGACGGGTTCGATCGGCGGGCGGGTGAGACGCTACGCCGGCCACTCCGTTTTGACCTGTGCGGTTGTGGTAGGTACTCTTTCCCCTTGTGCCCGGGCAAGCCCGGGCGACTCGTGCGTGCGCTGGATCCGGCGAGCCGGAAATCGCGTGGGAGCACGACAAAGCCAAAGACCCGGCGCGCGGCCTGCCGTGTGCCGGTGAAAGACCCCGGTCGACACGCGCGAGCGCCGACGCCGGGACCGTGAGCTGGGCGACACGCCCGACCGCGGGTGCCGGGACCTCCGCGAGGTGGCCCTGGTCGGAATGTAGGAGAGCCGGTCATCAGGCCGGCTACGGCAGAAGGCGCGGCCGCCCCACAGCGGCCGAAGGGAGCGGAGAAACCCGGTGCCCACCATTCAGCAGCTGGTCCGAAAGGGCCGTCAGGCCAAGACGACCAAGACGAAGACCCCGGCGCTCAAGGGGTCTCCCCAGCGGCGCGGCGTGTGCACCCGCGTGTACACCACCACCCCGAAGAAGCCGAACTCGGCGCTCCGCAAGGTCGCTCGTGTCAAGCTCAGCAGCCAGATCGAGGTGACCGCCTACATCCCGGGCGTCGGCCACAACCTGCAGGAGCACTCGATCGTGCTCGTCCGCGGCGGCCGTGTGAAGGACCTCCCCGGCGTGCGGTACAAGATCGTTCGCGGCTCGCTGGACACCCAGGGTGTCCGCAACCGCAAGCAGGCTCGCAGCCGTTACGGCGCGAAGAAGGAGAAGAGCTGAGATGCCGCGTAAGGGACCCGCTCCGCGGAAGCCGCTGGTCGCTGACCCGGTGTACAACTCGCCGCTGGTCACCCAGCTGGTGAACAAGATCCTGCTGCGTGGTAAGCGTCAGCTCGCCGAGCGCATCGTCTACGCGGCCCTCGAGGGCTGCCGTGAGAAGTCCGGCACCGACCCGGTCGTCACCCTCAAGCGGGCGATGGACAACGTCAAGCCGACCCTCGAGGTGCGCAGCCGCCGCGTCGGTGGCGCCACCTACCAGGTCCCGGTCGAGGTCCGCCCGGCCCGGGCGACCACCCTGGGCCTGCGTTGGCTGGTCACCTACTCCCGCGCCCGTCGCGAGAAGACCATGGTCGAGCGGCTGATGAACGAGCTGCTGGACGCGAGCAACGGCCTCGGTGCCGCCGTCAAGCGGCGCGAGGACACGCACAAGATGGCCGAGTCCAACAAGGCCTTCGCGCACTACCGCTGGTAACACCCTGGTTCCGGCGTCCGCGTGACGCCGGAACCGCCACCAGTTGTGTCGAGACGACGATAAGTAGGGATTGAAGTGGCCGCCGCAGACGCGCTCGCCAACGTACGCAACATCGGCATCATGGCCCACATCGATGCCGGTAAGACCACCACCACCGAGCGGATCCTGTTCTACACCGGCATCACGTACAAGATCGGTGAGGTCCACGAGGGCGGTGCCGTCATGGACTGGATGGAGCAGGAGCAGGAGCGTGGTATCACCATCACCTCCGCTGCTACCAAGTGTGAGTGGAAGGGCCACACGATCCAGATCATCGACACGCCCGGCCACGTCGACTTCACGGTCGAGGTCGAGCGGTCGCTGCGGGTGCTGGACGGTGCGGTCGCGGTCTACGACGGCGTCGCCGGCGTGGAGCCGCAGACGGAGAACGTCTGGCGGCAGGCGGACAAGTACAACGTCCCCCGGATGTGCTTCGTCAACAAGCTCGACCGGACCGGTGCCGACTTCTTCCGCTGCGTGCAGATGATGATCGACCGGCTCAACGCCACCCCGCTGGTGCTCCAGATCCCGATCGGCGCCGAGTCCGACTTCATCGGCGTGGTCGACCTGGTCGAGATGCGGGCGCTGACCTGGCGCGGGGAGACCCAGAAGGGTGAGGACTACGCGGTCGAGGAGATCCCGGCCGACCTCGCCGACTCCGCCGCCGAGTGGCGCGAGAAGCTGATGGAGACCCTGGCCGACGTCGACGACGCGGTGATGGAGAAGTACCTGGAGGGCGAGGAGATCTCCGCCGAGGAGATCAAGGCCGCCATCCGTCGGGCCACCATCGCCGGCAAGGCCAACCCGGTCCTCACCGGCACCGCCTTCAAGAACAAGGGCATCCAGCCGATGCTGGACGCGGTCATCGCGTACCTGCCGTCGCCGCTGGACATCCCGGCGATCGAGGGCACGGCCACCGACGGCGAGACGCCGATGCAGCGCAAGCCGTCCGTCTCGGAGCCGTTCTCCGGCCTGGCCTTCAAGATCCAGACGGACAAGCACCTCGGCAAGCTCACCTACGTCCGGATCTACTCCGGCACGCTCGAGTCCGGCTCCCAGGTGGTCAACTCCACGAAGGACCGCAAGGAGCGGATCGGCAAGATCTACCAGATGCACGCCAACAAGCGGGAAGAGCGCAGCTCGGCCCAGGCTGGCGACATCATCGCGGTGCAGGGTCTCAAGCAGACCACCACCGGTGACACCCTCTGCGACCCGGCGAACCCGGTCATCCTGGAGTCGATGACCTTCCCGGAGCCGGTCATCGAGGTCGCCATCGAGCCGAAGACCAAGGCCGACCAGGAGAAGCTAAGCACCGCCATCCAGCGGCTGGCCGAGGAGGACCCGACCTTCCGCGTCAAGCTGGACGACCAGACCGGCCAGACGGTCATCTCCGGCATGGGCGAGCTGCACCTGGACATCCTGGTCGACCGGATGCGCCGCGAGTTCAACGTCGAGGCCAACATCGGTAAGCCGCAGGTGGCGTACCGCGAGACCATCCGCCGCAAGGTGGAGAAGGTCGAGTACACCCACAAGAAGCAGACCGGTGGTTCCGGCCAGTACGCCCGGGTGATCATCAGCCTGGAGCCGCTGCCGCTGGGCAACGACGCCCCGACCTACGAGTTCGCCAACGCCGTGACCGGTGGCCGCATCCCCCGGGAGTTCATCCCGTCCGTGGACGCGGGCGCGCAGGACGCCATGCAGTACGGCATCCTCGCCGGCTTCCCCCTGGTGGGCGTCAAGCTCACCCTGGTGGACGGCCAGTACCACGAGGTCGACTCGTCGGAAATGGCATTCAAGATCGCCGGCTCGATGGCGATGAAGGAGGCGGCCCGCAAGGCCGACCCCGCGCTGCTCGAGCCGATGATGGCCGTTGAGGTCACCACTCCCGAGGAGAACATGGGTGACGTCATCGGCGACCTCAACTCCCGCCGTGGCATCATCCAGGCGATGGAGGAGCGCAGCGGCGCCCGCGTCGTCCGGGCCCTGGTGCCGTTGTCGGAGATGTTCGGCTACGTCGGCGACCTGCGGTCGAAGACCCAGGGCCGGGCTAGCTACAGCATGCAGTTCGACTCCTACGCCGAGGTTCCGGCCTCGGTCGCGAAGGAGATCATCGCCAAGGCGACGGGTGAGTGACCTCACCTGACGTGCTCCGATGATCCGGGGCGGTCGCGGGAGGGTGCTCCCCGCCCGCGGCCACCTCGGTCGGGATGCGTGAGACCGGGCCTGTAGGCTTCATCGCCGCAGAACCCACCAAAGCTCTCCGGCCGCCAGGCCGGAAAGGCTGTCGACAGAGTCCTAAGCGCCGACCGGCGCGCCGGGGCGAACGAACCAAGAAGTCCACAGGAGGACACCAGTGGCGAAGGCGAAGTTCGAGCGGACTAAGCCGCACGTCAACATCGGCACCATTGGTCACATCGACCACGGTAAGACGACGCTGACGGCGGCCATCACCAAGGTCCTGCACGACCAGTACCCGGACCTGAACCCGTACACGCCGTTCGACGAGATCGACAAGGCGCCGGAGGAGAAGGCCCGCGGCATCACGATCTCCATCGCGCACGTCGAGTACCAGACCGAGGCGCGGCACTACGCGCACGTCGACTGCCCCGGTCACGCCGACTACATCAAGAACATGATCACCGGTGCCGCGCAGATGGACGGCGCGATCCTGGTGGTCGCGGCGACCGACGGCCCGATGCCGCAGACCCGCGAGCACGTGCTGCTGGCCCGCCAGGTCGGCGTGCCCTACATCGTCGTGGCGCTCAACAAGAGCGACATGGTCGATGACGAGGAGCTCCTGGAGCTCGTCGAGCTCGAGGTCCGCGAGCTGCTCTCGTCGCAGGAGTACCCGGGTGACGACCTGCCGGTCGTCCGGGTCTCGGCGCTGAAGGCCCTCGAGGGTGACCCCGAGTGGACCGGCAAGCTGCTGGACCTGATGACCGCTGTCGACACCGCGATCCCGCAGCCGGAGCGCGAGACCGAGAAGCCGTTCCTCATGCCGATCGAGGACGTCTTCACGATCACCGGCCGCGGCACCGTGGTCACCGGCCGCGCCGAGCGTGGCATCCTCAAGCCGAACGAGGAGGTGGAGATCGTCGGCATCCGCGAGAAGTCGATGAAGACCACCTGCACCGGCATCGAGATGTTCCGCAAGCTGCTCGACGAGGCCCGCGCGGGTGAGAACGTCGGTCTGCTGCTGCGTGGCATCAAGCGCGAGGACGTCGAGCGCGGCATGGTCGTCATCAAGCCGGGCACCACGACCCCGCACACGGAGTTCGAGGCGACGGTCTACATCCTCTCCAAGGAGGAGGGCGGCCGGCACACCCCGTTCTTCCAGAACTACCGTCCGCAGTTCTACTTCCGGACCACGGACGTCACCGGTGTCGTCACGCTCCCCGAGGGCACCGAGATGGTCATGCCGGGTGACAACACCACCATGACGGTGAAGCTGATCCAGCCCATCGCCATGGAGGAGAACCTCAAGTTCGCGATCCGCGAGGGTGGCCGCACCGTCGGCGCCGGGTTCGTCACCAAGATCATCAAGTGAGCTAGGTAACCCCGATTAGACCCGCCGCCAGTCGTGCGGCATACTAGTCAGGTTGCGTAACGACAGTTCGCTGCCCGTGTTCGGCTTTCGTCGAACCTCCGGGCCGCAGGACAGTCGGGCGTAGGGTGGTTGGCGGCGCGTCCGCCAACCACCCTCGCACGGCGTTCAGGTCGCGGTAGTGCGATCGGCGCCTTGACCCACCGCGCGGTCAGAATCGCTCCGGAGTCCCGGGGCGGAGCCTGGCCCGGGAGCGCGACACGCCCGACCGCGGGGGTCGGCGAAGAGGGCCTGTACCAGCCGGTACAGGCGCCCGCAACACAGCGGCATCGAGAGAAGGAACAGAAGCCACCATGGCGGGACAGAAGATCCGCATCCGGCTCAAGGCCTATGACCACGAGGTCGTCGACTCCTCGGCTCGGAAGATCGTCGAGACGGTGACGCGTACCGGGGCGCAGGTCGCGGGCCCGGTGCCGCTGCCCACGGAGATCAACCGTTTCTGCGTTATCCGCTCGCCGCACAAGTACAAGGACTCGCGCGAGCACTTCGAGATGCGCACGCACAAGCGGCTGATCGACATCATCGACCCGACCCCGAAGACGGTCGACTCGCTCATGCGCCTCGACCTGCCGGCTGGCGTCGACATCGAGATCAAGCTGTAGGGACCGGACAAATGGACAGGCAAGTCAAGGGGATCCTGGGCGCAAAGCTCGGCATGACCCAGGTCTGGGACAACAACCGCGTTGTCCCGGTGACCGTGGTTCAGGCCGGCCCGTGCGTCATCAGCCAGGTTCGTAGCGCCGACAAGGACGGTTACTCCGCGGTCCAGCTGGCGTACGGCACGATCGACCCGCGCAAGGTCAAGAAGCCGATCAGCGGGCACTACGCGAAGGCCGACGTCGCGCCGCGCCGGCACATCGTCGAGCTGCGCACCGCCGACGCGGCGGACTACTCGCTCGGCCAGGAGATCACGGTCGAGGAGTTCCCGGCCGGTGTCTCGATCGACGTGACCGGCAAGACCAAGGGCAAGGGCTACGCCGGCCCGATGAAGCGTCACGGCTTCCACGGTCTGCGCGCCAGCCACGGTGTCGAGCGCAAGCACCGCTCGCCGGGCTCCATCGGCGCCTGCGCCACCCCGGGTCGTGTCTTCAAGGGCACCCGGATGGCCGGCCGGATGGGTGGCGTGCGCTACACCGTCCAGAACCTGACCGTCCAGGCGGTCGACACCGAGAACAACCTCCTGCTCGTCCGCGGCGCCATTCCCGGCCCCAAGGGCGCGCTGGTCCTGGTCCGCACCGCGGCCAAGACCAAGGTGAAGAAGGGCGGTGTGGCCAAGTGACCACCGTTGACGTCCTCTCCGTCGAAGGCAACAAGAGCGGCTCCGTCGAGCTGCCCGCCGACATCTTCGACGTCCAGGCCAACGTCGCGCTGATGCACCAGGTCGTGGTGGCCCAGCTCGCGGCAGCCCGCCAGGGCACGCACAAGGTCAAGACCCGCGGCGAGGTCGCCGGTGGCGGCAAGAAGCCGTACAAGCAGAAGGGCACCGGTCGTGCCCGGCAGGGCTCGATCCGCGCGCCGCAGTTCGCCGGCGGTGGCGTGGTGCACGGTCCCGTGCCGCGCGACTACAGCCAGCGCACCCCGAAGAAGATGAAGGCCGCCGCCCTGCGTGGCGCCCTGTCGGACCGGGCCCGCGCCGGGCAGGTGCACGTCGTCGAGGCGTTCGTCTCGGGCGAGAAGCCGTCGACCAAGGCCGCCCTGGCCACGCTGGCCAAGCTGACCGAGGCCCGCCGGGTCCTGGTCGTGCTGAGCAGCACCGACGAGCTGAACTGGGTGTCGCTGCGCAACGAGCCGCGGGTGCACCTGATCGAAGCCGGCCAGCTCAACACGTACGACGTGCTGGTGGCCGACGACGTGGTCTTCACGAAGGACGCCCTGGACGAGTTCCTCGGTGTTCCCGCCGAGACCACCGAGGAGGGTGGCAAGTGAGCACGATCGCCGACCCGCGCGACATCATCGTGGCGCCGGTCGTCTCGGAGAAGAGCTACAGCGAGCTGAACCGCAACTGGTACACCTTCCTGGTGCACCCGGACGCGAACAAGACCGAGATCAAGATCGCTATCCAGCAGATCTTCAACGTCCGCGTCCTGACGGTCAACACGCTCAACCGCGAGGGCAAGCGCAAGCGGACCCGCACCGGGTTCGGCAAGCGCAAGGACACCAAGCGGGCGATGGTGAAGCTGGCTGACGGTGACCGTATCGAGGCCTTCGGCGGCCCGGTCAGCTGAGGGGTGTAGACAATGGCTATCCGTAAGTACAAGCCGACGACGCCGGGCCGGCGTGGCTCGAGCGTCGCCGACTTCGCCGAGATCACCCGGTCGACGCCCGAGAAGTCGCTGCTGGCGCCGCTGCCGAAGAAGGGCGGACGCAACGCCCACGGCCGGATCACCACGCGGCACCACGGTGGCGGTCACAAGCGCCAGTACCGTCTGATCGACTTCAAGCGGGTCGACAAGGACGGCGTGCCGGCGAAGGTCGCCCACATCGAGTACGACCCGAACCGCACCGCGCGCATCGCGCTGCTGCACTACGCCGACGGCGAGAAGCGCTACATCATCGCGCCGAAGGACCTGAAGCAGGGCGACGCGGTGGAGTCCGGTCCGGGCGCCGACATCAAGCCGGGCAACAACCTGCCGCTGCGCAACATCCCGGTCGGTACCACCATCCACAACGTGGAGCTGCGCCCGGGCGGCGGCGCCAAGCTGGCCCGCTCGGCCGGCGTCGGCATCCAGCTGCTCGGCCGCGAGGGCGCGTACGCGACCCTGCGCATGCCGTCCGGTGAGATCCGGCGGGTCGACGTCCGCTGCCGCGCCAGCATCGGCGAGATCGGCAACGCCGACCAGTCGAACATCAACTGGGGCAAGGCCGGCCGTATGCGGTGGAAGGGCAAGCGCCCGACCGTCCGTGGTGTCGCGATGAACCCGGTCGACCACCCGCACGGTGGTGGTGAGGGTAAGACCTCCGGCGGTCGCCACCCGGTCAACCCGCAGGGTAAGCCCGAGGGCCGCACCCGTCGTAAGGGCCAGCCGAGTGACCGGCTGATCGTCCGCCGCCGCTACGCCACGCGTAAGCGCGGCTGAGGGAGATAAGACATGCCTCGCAGCCTGAAGAAGGGCCCGTTCGTCGACGACCACCTGCTCAAGAAGGTGGAGACGCAGAACGACAAGGGCTCGAAGAACGTCATCAAGACCTGGTCGCGGCGCTCGACGATCATCCCGGAGATGCTGGGTCACACGATCGCCGTGCACGACGGACGCAAGCACGTCCCGGTGTTCGTGACCGAGGCGATGGTCGGGCACAAGCTCGGCGAGTTCGCGCTGACCCGCACGTTCAAGGGTCACGAGAAGGACGACCGGAAGAGCCGTCGGCGCTGACGCCGCGGGCATACGGATAGAGGAACAAGGGGTTACAGCGATGCCAGGAAAGGGCGACGCTCCGGTGCTTCCGGGCGCGCGGGCGGTTGCGCGGCACGTGCGCATCTCGCCGATGAAGGCGCGCCGGGTGGTCAACCTCGTCCGCGGCCTGCCCGCGAAGGAGGCGCTCACGGTGCTGCAGTTCGCGCCGCAGGCTGCGAGCGAGCAGGTGTACAAGGTGCTCGCGAGCGCGATCGCCAACGCGGAGAACAACGAGCGGCTGGACCCCGACGCGCTGCTCGTCAGCGAGGCGTACGTGGACGAGGGCCCGACCATGAAGCGGTTCCAGCCGCGGGCGCAGGGCCGGGCGTACCGGATCCGCAAGCGCACCTGCCACATCACCGTCGCGGTCGAGGCCGTGGCGCCGGCCGCGCCGAAGAAGGCCGCGGCGAAGAAGGCGGCCCCGGCGAAGCAGGCGGAGCCGGCTGAGACGCAGAGCAAGACGGAGGGCGCCGAGTAATGGGTCAGAAGGTTCACCCGCACGGGTTCCGGCTCGGCATCTCGACCGACTGGAAGTCCCGCTGGTTCGCGGACAAGCTCTACAAGGACTACATCGGCGAGGACGTCAAGATCCGCCGCATGATGTCCAAGGGCCTCGAGCGTGCCGGCATCTCCAAGGTCGACATCGAGCGCACCCGGGACCGGGTCCGCGTCGACATCCACACCGCCCGGCCGGGCATCGTCATCGGCCGTAAGGGTGCGGAGGCCGACCGGATCCGTGGCGAGCTCGAGAAGCTGACCGGCAAGCAGGTCCAGCTGAACATCATCGAGGTGAAGAGCCCCGAGTCGGACGCGCAGCTCGTCGCCCAGGGCGTCGCCGAGCAGCTGTCCAGCCGGGTCAGCTTCCGTCGGGCGATGCGCAAGGCCATGCAGTCCGCGATGAAGAACCCGGTCTGCAAGGGCATCCGGGTCCAGGTCTCGGGCCGTCTCGGCGGCGCCGAGATGAGCCGGACCGAGTTCTACCGCGAGGGCCGGGTCCCGCTGCACACGCTGCGGGCCAACATCGAGTACGGCTTCTTCGAGGCCCGTACCACCTTCGGCCGGATCGGCGTGAAGGTCTGGATCTACAAGGGCGACGCGGTGCCGGGTCGGGAGACCCCGGCCGAGGCTCCGTCGCGCCCGCGCCGTGAGCGCGGCGACCGCCCCGAGCGGCCGCGCCGTGGTCGGTCCGGCTCGTCCGGCACGACCGCCGGTGGCACCGAGGCCGGCCGGGCCGCCGCGACCACCATCGCGCAGCAGGCCGAGACGCCGAGTGGTGACGCGGTGGATCCCGCCGCCGTCTCCGCCGCGGCAGAAACGCAGCAGGAGGGCTGACAGATGCTGATGCCGCGCAAGCCCCCGAAGGGCTTCCGCAAGCCGCACCACCCGGACCGCCACGGCGCGTCCAAGGGTGGTAACCGGGTGGTGTTCGGCGAGTTCGGGATCCAGGCTCTCGAGCCGGCGTACGTGACCAACCGCCAGATCGAGTCGGCGCGTATCGCGATGACCCGCCACATCAAGCGTGGTGGCAAGGTCTGGATCACGATCTTCCCGGACCAGGCCCTCACCAAGAAGCCGGCCGAGACCCGGATGGGTTCCGGTAAGGGTTCGCCCGAGTGGTGGGTCGCCAACGTGAAGCCGGGGCGGGTCCTCTTCGAGATGTCCTTCCCCAACGAGCAGATCGCGCGAGAGGCGATGCGTCGCGCGATCCACAAGCTCCCGATGAAGTGCCGCATTGTTACGCGCGAAGTGGGTGAATCCTGATGGCAGCGGGCGTTAAGGCCTCCGAGCTGCGTGAGCTCTCCGAGGAGGAGCTGGTCACGAAGCTGCGCGAGGCCAAGGCGGAGCTGTTCAACCTCCGCGTGCAGGCCGCAACCGGGCAGCTGGACAACAACCGGCGGCTGCAGGTCATCCGTCGGGAGATCGCCCGGATCTACACGATCATGCGTGAGCGCGAGCTGGGTCTCTCGGCCGCGCCGACTGAGGTGACTGCATCATGAGCGAGAACACCACCGCCGCCGCGCGGGCCCGCCGTAAGGTGCGTGAGGGCCTCGTGGTCAGCGACAAGATGGAAAAGACCGTCGTCGTCGAGGTCGAGGACCGGGTCAAGCACGCGCTGTACGGCAAGATCATGCGCCGTACCAGCAAGCTGAAGGTGCACGACGAGCAGAACACCGCCGGCATCGGCGACCGGGTCCTGATCATGGAGACCCGGCCGCTGTCCGCCACCAAGCGGTGGCGGCTCGTGGAGATCCTGGAAAAGGCCAAGTAGCGAAGGCTCAAGCTCGCCCGGCGTCAGTCGGGCGCGGGTTCCGCCAGGCTCCGGCCGCCTCGTGCGGCCGGAGAACCGGCAGACATAGGAGATAGACGTGATTCAGCAGGAGTCGCGACTGCGCGTCGCCGACAACACGGGTGCTCGGGAGATCCTGTGCATCCGGGTTCTCGGTGGCTCCGGTCGGCGCTACGCGAGCATCGGCGACGTCATCGTGGCCACCGTCAAGGACGCGATCCCGGGTGCCGGTGTGAAGAAGGGCGACGTCGTCAAGGCCGTCGTCGTTCGCACCGCCAAGGAGAGGCGGCGGCCGGACGGTTCGTACATCCGTTTCGACGAGAACGCCGCCGTCATCATCAAGGACGGCGGGGACCCGCGCGGCACCCGTATCTTCGGCCCGGTGGGTCGGGAGCTGCGGGACAAGCGGTTCATGAAGATCATCTCTCTCGCGCCGGAGGTGTTGTGACCGTGAAGGTCAAGAAGGGCGACACGGTCGTCGTCATCGCCGGCAAGGACAAGGGTGCCAAGGGCAAGGTCATCGCGGCCTACCCGCGGCAGGACAAGGTCCTGGTCGAGGGCGTGAACCGGGTCAAGAAGCACACCCGCATCAGCACCACCCAGCGTGGCGCCAAGACCGGTGGCATCGTCACCCAGGAGGCCCCGATCCACGTCTCGAACGTGCAGGTCCTGGACTCCGACGGCAAGCCGACCCGCGTCGGTTACCGGATCGACGAAAACGGCCAGAAGGTCCGCATCGCGCGTAGCACCGGTAAGGACCTGTGATGACCACGGCTACCGAAACCAAGACCATGCCGCGCCTCAAGGAGCGGTACCGCAACGAGATCGTGGCCCAGCTGCAGGAGCAGCACAAGTACGGCAACCCGATGCAGGTGCCGCGGCTGGTCAAGATCGTCGTCAACATGGGTGTCGGCGAGGCCGCCCGGGACGCCAAGCTGATCGACGGCGCCGTCCGGGACCTGGCCACCATCACCGGCCAGAAGCCGCAGGTGCGGCGGGCGACCAAGTCCATCGCGCAGTTCAAGCTCCGCGAGGGCATGCCGATCGGCGCGAAGGTCACCCTCCGCGGCGACCGGATGTGGGAGTTCCTGGACCGGCTGCTGTCGATCGCGCTGCCGCGTATCCGCGACTTCCGCGGTCTCGACGGGCGCAAGCTCGACGGGCACGGCAACTACACGTTCGGTCTGACCGAGCAGTCGGTGTTCCACGAGATCGACCAGGACAAGATCGATCGCCAGCGGGGCATGGACATCACGGTGGTCACGACCGCCACGACCGACGACGAGGGCCGGGCGCTGCTCAAGCTCCTGGGCTTCCCGTTCAAGGAGAACTGAGATGGCCAAGAAGGCGCTGATCCTCAAGGCGGCCGCGAAGCCGAAGTTCTCGGTTCGCGCGTACACCCGCTGCCAGCGGTGCGGGCGTCCCAAGGCGGTCTACCGCAAGTTCGGTCTCTGCCGGGTGTGCATCCGGGAGATGGCCCACCGCGGTGAGCTGCCCGGCGTGTCCAAGGCTTCCTGGTAATAGCTATTGCTCTTCGCCGTAGGCCCGGGGCTCACCGCCCCGGGAACCCCGGCGAGAAAGGCTGACGAATTCCATGACGATGACCGACCCGATCGCAGACATGCTCACGCGTCTGCGTAACGCCAACCAGGCGTACCACGACCGGGTGACGATGCCCTACTCGAAGATCAAGGCGAACATCGCCGAGGTCCTCAAGGCCGAGGGTTACATCGCCACCTGGTCGGTCGAGGAGCCCGAGGAGGGCGCCGTCGGCAAGCGACTGGTCGTCGAGCTGAAGTACGGCCAGAACCGGGAGCGGAGCCTGGCCGGCATCAAGCGTGTGTCCAAGCCCGGTCTGCGGGTTTACGCCAAGTCGGACGGGCTCCCGCGGGTGCTCGGCGGGCTGGGCGTGGCGATCATTTCGACGTCCCAGGGGCTGCTCACCGACCGGCAGGCCCGCAAGCGGAGCGTTGGCGGGGAAGTCCTCGCCTTCGTCTGGTAACGGGAGACAGGTAGAAATGTCGCGTATTGGACGTAAGTCGATCCCGGTGCCAGCCGGCGTCGACATCACGATCGACGGGCAGACCGTCAAGGTCAAGGGCCCGAAGGGCGAGCTCTCGCACACCCTGGCCGAGCCGATCACGATCGACCGGGCCGAGGACGGGCAGCTGAACGTCAACCGCCCGAACGACGAGCGCAAGGCCAAGGAGCTGCACGGCCTCAGCCGTACCCTGGTCGCCAACATGATCGTCGGCGTCACCGAGGGCTACCGCAAGAGCCTGGAGATCGCCGGCACCGGTTACCGCGTGACCGCCAAGGGCAAGGACCTGGAGTTCGCGCTCGGGTTCTCGCACCCCGTGCTGGTTCCGGCGCCGGACGGCATCACCTTCACGGTGGAGAAGCCGACGCTGTTCCACGTGGCCGGCATCGACAAGCAGCTCGTCGGTGAGGTTGCCGCCAACATCCGGAAGATCCGCCCGCCGGAGCCCTACAAGGGCAAGGGCGTGAAGTACCAGGGCGAGGTCATCCGCCGCAAGGCTGGAAAGGCAGGTAAGAAGTGAGCGCCACGCTGCTCAAGCGCCGCCGCGGCGTCGCCGCCAAGCGTGCCGTCGGGCGTGCGCGTCGGCACTTCCGGGTCCGCAAGAACATCAGCGGCACCGCCGAGCGTCCCCGCCTCGTGGTCACCCGCTCCCTGCGGCACATCGTCGCCCAGATCGTGGACGACACCAAGGGTCACACCCTGGCGTCGGCCTCGACCCTGGACGCCTCGGTGCGCGGCTCGGAGGGCGACAAGAGCGCCCTGGCCGGCAAGGTCGGCGCCCTGCTCGCCGAGCGGGCCAAGGCCGCCGGCATCTCCAAGGTCGTCTTCGACCGCGGTGGCAACCGGTACGCGGGGCGGGTCGCCGCGCTTGCCGACGCCGCCCGCGAAGCCGGGCTCGAGTTCTAGAAACCCCGTCACGAGAGAGAAGGAAGGCTGCTGATGCCAGGTCAACAGCGCCGTGGCGGCGGGTCCGGTGGCAACGAGGGTGGTCGCCGCGACAACCGCCGTGAGGGCGGCCGCGGAAACGCGCCCGTCGAGAAGACCCCGCACCTCGAGCGGGTCGTCGCGATCAACCGCGTCGCCAAGGTCGTGAAGGGTGGTCGTCGCTTCAGCTTCACCGCCCTGGTGATCGTGGGCGACGGCGACGGCACCGTCGGTGTGGGCTACGGAAAGGCCAAGGAGGTGCCCGCGGCGATCGCCAAGGGCGTCGAGGAGGCCAAGAAGCACTTCTTCAAGGTTCCGCGGATCGCCTCCTCCATCCCGCACCCGGTGACGGGTGAGGCGGCGGCCGGTGTGGTGCTGCTCAAGCCGGCTTCCGCCGGTACGGGTGTCATCGCCGGTGGTCCTGTGCGTGCCGTGCTGGAGTGCGCGGGTATCCACGACGTGCTCTCCAAGAGCCTCGGTTCGTCGAACCCGATCAACATCGTGCACGCCACCGTGGCGGCGCTGAAGGGGCTCGAGTCCCCCGAGGCCGTCGCCGCCCGTCGTGGCCTGCCGGTCGAGGACGTCGCGCCGGCCGCCATGCTGGCGTCGCGGGCGGGGGTGGCTTCCTGATGGCTCGCCTGAAGGTCACCCAGGTCCGGTCCGAGATCGGGACCAAGCAGAACCAGCGTGACTCGCTGCGTTCGCTCGGTCTCAAGCGGATCAACGACGTGGTGGTCAAGGAGGACCGTCCGGAGATCCGCGGCATGATCTTCGCGGTCAACCACCTCGTGAAGGTCGAGGAGGTCGAGTAATGACGATCAAGGTCCACCACCTGCGTCCGGCGCCCGGTGCCAAGACCGCGAAGACCCGCGTGGGTCGCGGTGAGGGCTCGAAGGGCAAGACCGCCGGTCGCGGTACCAAGGGTTCCAAGGCCCGCAAGAACATCTCGGCGGCGTTCGAGGGTGGGCAGATGCCCATCCACATGCGCCTGCCGAAGATGAAGGGCTTCAAGAACAAGTTCAAGGTGGTCTTCCAGGTGGTCAACCTGGACCGGCTCGCCGAGCTGTTCCCGAACGGCGGCCAGGTCGGCCCGCTGGAGCTCGTCGAGGCCGGCGCGGTCCGCAAGGGTCAGCCGGTCAAGGTCCTCGGCACCGGGGACCTCGGCGGGGTCGCCCTCCAGGTGTCGGCGCACGCGTTCAGCGCGTCGGCCAAGGAGAAGATCGCCGCCGCCGGTGGCACCGTCACCGAGCTGTAAGAGCTGTACGACACATGGCGCCCGCTCAGTTGTCCCAACTGGGCGGGCGCCATGCTCTCCCCGGCATGTGTGCGCCGGGTAACATCGGATTCGGTTTATGTAGCCGGGCACATCTGCCCGGACCGGGATCGGGCTGTTAGAGTCCCTTCCCAGCTATGGATATCGGGCGCTCGCCCGGCACCCACCCCGACCCGCCCGGGATCACCGGCGGCCCGCCGCGCGCAGGAGGAAGAAGTTGCTGTCCGCCTTTCTCAGTGCGTTCCGTACGCCTGACCTGCGCAAGAAGCTGCTGTTCACAGTAGGCATCATCGCGGTCTACCGGCTCGGGGCTACGCTGCCCAGCCCGGGTGTCTCGTACGGCAACGTGCAGAAGTGCCTCGACACCCTGGAGAACGGCTCCACCGGGGTCCTCAACCTGCTCAACCTCTTCTCCGGCGGCGCGCTGCTGCAGCTCTCGGTCTTCGCGCTGGGCATCATGCCCTACATCACCGCGTCGATCATCCTGCAGCTGCTGACCGTGGTCATCCCGCGGCTCGAGCAGCTCCGCAAGGAGGGCCAGGCCGGCCAGGCGAAGATCACCCAGTACACCCGCTACCTGACGCTGGGCCTGGGCGTCCTCCAGGCGTCGGCGTTCGTGGCGCTGGCCCGCTCCGGGCAGCTGTTCCAGAACCAGTGCGACCAGTTCCCGATCATCCCCGAGGGCACCGGGATCCCGGACTGGCTGACGCTGACCCTCCTGGTCATGACGATGACCGCCGGCACCGGCGTGGTGATGTGGCTCGGTGAGCTGATCACCGACCGGGGCGTCGGCAACGGCATGTCCGTCCTGATCTTCACCTCGATCGCGGCCCGGCTTCCCAGTGAGGGCTGGCAGATCAAGCAGACCGGCGGCTGGGGCAAGTTCATCCTCGTCATCGCGCTGGTCCTGGTGGTCATCACCGCGGTCACCTTCATCGAGCAGGCGCAGCGCCGGATCCCGGTGCAGTACGCCAAGCGGATGATCGGCCGGCGGATGTACGGCGGCACCTCGACCTACATCCCGCTGAAGGTCAACCAGGCGGGTGTCATCCCGGTCATCTTCGGCTCGTCGCTGCTCTACCTGCCCCAGTTGGCGCTGCAGTTCTTCGACCAGACCAACCCGGGCAAGACCCAGGCGTGGATCCAGAACAACCTGGTCGACCCGACCAGCCCGATCTACATCTCGGTCTACTTCCTGCTGATCATCTTCTTCACGTACTTCTACGTCTCGATCACGTTCAACCCGACCGAGGTCGCGGACAACATGAAGAAGTACGGCGGCTTCGTGCCGGGCATCCGCCCCGGCAAGCCGACCGCCGACTACCTCGACTTCATCCTCAGCCGGATCACCCTGCCGGGCGCCCTTTACCTGGGCATCATCTCGATCCTGCCGAACTTCTTCTTCATCTGGCTGGACAAGCAGCAGTACCTGAACTTCCCGTTCGGCGGCACCGCTGTCCTGATCATGGTCGGCGTCGGTCTGGAGACCACCAAGCAGATCGAGAGCCAACTGATGCAGCGGAACTACGAAGGGTTCCTGCGGTAGATGAGACTCGTTCTGGTTGGCCCGCCGGGTGCGGGCAAAGGTACGCAGGCCGAGTTCGTCGCCGCGCACCTCTCGGTCCCGAAGATCTCGACCGGTGACATCTTCCGGTCGAACGTCTCCCAGGGCACGCCGCTGGGGATCGAGGCGAAGCGCTACATGGACGCCGGCGAGCTGGTGCCCGACGAGGTCACGATCAACATGGTGCGGGACCGGCTCGCCGAGCCGGACGCCGCCGAGGGCTTCCTGCTCGACGGCTTCCCGCGCACCACGCCGCAGGCCGCCGCGCTGGACAAGCTCCTCGCCGACCTGGGCACCGCGCTCGACCTGGTGCTGGAACTCGTCGTCGACGACGACGAGGTGATCCGGCGGCTCTCCGGCCGGCGTACGTGCCGGGGCTGCGGCAAGATCTGGCACGTCGAGTTCGACGCGACCACCCGCGAGGGCATCTGCGACCGCTGCGGCGCCGAGCTGTTCCAGCGCGACGACGACAAGCCGGAGACCATCGCCACCCGCCTGCGGGAGTACGCGGACAAGACCGCGCCGCTGGTCGACTACTACGGCGCCCAGGGCAAGCTGGTGGGCATCGACGCCACCGGCCCGGTGGAGGACGTCACGCTCCGCGCCATCGACGCCCTGCGGTCGTACGGCGGCTGACGTCCCGCCGGGCTCCGGCGGATAGAGTGCGAAGAGCGGGGTACGTCCGACGTGCCCCGCTCTTCGGCATCGGCAACGAAAGGTAACGGCTCCATGCGTCGTCCCCAGCTGGACATCCAGCTGAAGACCCCTGACCAGATCGAGAAGATGCGGGCCGCCGGGCTGGTGGTCGCCGAGGCGCTGCGTCGGATGCGGGAGGCGGTCGCCCCCGGGGTCAGCACCGCCGACCTGGACGCCATCGCCGAGTCGACCATCCGCGAGGCCGGTGCCGTCCCCTCGTTCAAGGGCTACCACGGCTTTCCGGCATCGATCTGCTCGTCGGTGAACGAGCAGGTCGTGCACGCCATCCCGGCGCCGCAGCAGGTGCTCCGCGACGGGGACCTGATCTCGATCGACTGCGGCGCGGTGCTCGACGGTTGGCACGGCGACGCCGCGATCACGGTCGGCGTGGGCGAGGTCGACCCGGCGCTGCTCAGGATGGCCGAGGTGGCCGAGGACGCCATGTGGGCCGGCATCGCCGCCGCCGCCCGCGGGGCGGCCAGCGGCAGGGGCCGGCTCACCGACATCTCGCACGCCGTGGAGAACGCCGTCCGCAAGGGCGGCCGGTACGGCATCGTCGACGGCTACGGCGGCCACGGCATCGGCACCGAGATGCACCAGGACCCGCACGTGCTCAACCACGGACGCCCGGGCAAGGGCCCCCGCCTGGTGCCGGGCATGGCGCTGGCGATCGAGCCGATGATCACGATGGGCTCGCCCCGGACGGTGGAGCTCTCCGACGGCTGGACCGTGGTCACCCGGGACCGGTCGATGGCGGTGCACGTCGAGCACACGATGGCGCTGCTCCCGGACGGCGTCTGGGTGCTGACCGCACCGGACGGCGGTCGCGCCCGGCTCGGCGAACTCGTCACCTCCCGTCAGCCCGCCGACTCGCCGGCCGTCTGATCCGACGATGGTCGGCCGGAGCCGCCCGAGCACGACGAGCGGTCGCCGCTGGCGTACGGGGAGCGGGACGCCCTCGTCACGGCCCGCCGGCGCCCGCCGCCCCCGCGGCGCGGGAGCTCGCGACGCCGGCGGGCGCTGTCCTGTTCCTGGTCGAGGCGCCCGCCGGGCCGGAACGCTGGGCGGGTGACCTGGATGCCTGATTGTCGCCTTTCGGGTGGTCCGACGCTCCCAAGGGTGGCCGGTTTGGCGACGGCCCGCAGGCGGGCGTACACTTTCTGATCGGCGCACAGCGTCCACTCCGGCATGCCCACCCCGCGCTTCGGTGGGAGTCGGAGCCGCGGCTGGCGCGGGCTTCCTGATCTTGATCAGTCGCCCGTGTAAGACGTTGTGGGCCGTCCGGAGTAACCGACGTCAGGACAGCGGAGGACATGCCGAAAAAAGACGGAGCCATCGAGATCGAGGGTCGGGTCATCGAGCCCCTGCCGAACGCAATGTTCCGCGTGGAGCTCGCGAACGGTCACAAGGTGCTGGCTCACATCAGCGGCAAGATGCGGCAGCACTACATCCGCATCCTGCCGGAGGACCGGGTCGTCGTCGAACTCTCGCCGTACGACCTGACCCGCGGGCGCATCGTCTACCGCTACAAGTAAGCCTGACGACGGCCGGGACGTCCCCGTGTCCGTCTTCGACGTCCGGTGTCGCGCCTCGGCGCGTCGTCGGGCCAGATGGGAAGTAAGGCAACCGTGAAGGTCAAGCCGAGCGTCAAGAGGATCTGCAACAAGTGCCGGGTCATCCGCCGGCACGGCCGGGTCATGGTCATCTGCACCGACCCGCGCCACAAGCAGCGCCAGGGCTGAACCAGTTCCGACCGGCCGTGTGACAACGGTCGGTCGTAATCGGTCCGGGCCGCGGATCCAGACAACGAATCAATTGCTCGTCCCAGCCGCGGGCGGTGCGCGTCGCGTACCTCTTCGTGGTTGACCCCCGGTCGGAGGCCGGGGCCCGCTCGGGCAGCGACCGTTTCCGGTCGCCGGCGCACGACGCCGGAGGCGGAACGGTCGGTAGCGGGGTGGGACGGGTCCACACCTCCGCCAGAACACCACGAGGAGCACGCCCGCACATGGCACGTCTAGTCGGCGTCGACCTCCCCCGCGAGAAGCGGATGGAGATCGCGCTCACCTACATCTTCGGCGTGGGTCGGACCCGCGCCCTGGAGACGCTCGCCGCCACCGGCATCTCGCCGGACAAGCGCGCCCGGGACCTCACGGACGAGGAGCTGGTCCAGCTCCGCGACCACATCGAGGGCAACTACAAGGTTGAAGGCGACCTGCGCCGCGAGGTCGCCGCTGACATCCGCCGCAAGGTCGAGATCGGCTGCTACGCCGGCATCCGGCACCGCCGGGGCCTGCCCGTGCGTGGCCAGCGGACCCGGACCAACGCGCGGACCCGCAAGGGCCCGAAGCGGACCGTGGCCGGCAAGAAGAAGCCCGGCAAGAAGTAAATAGGAGCGCACAGACTTATGCCACCGAAGGCTCGTGCCGGAGCCGCTGTCAAGAAGGTCCGGCGCAAGGAACGCAAGAACGTCGCCCACGGGCAGGCGCACATCAAGAGCACCTTCAACAACACCATCGTGTCCATCACGGACCCGACCGGTGCGGTCATCTCCTGGGCCTCCGCGGGCCAGGTGGGCTTCAAGGGCTCCCGCAAGTCGACCCCGTTCGCCGCGCAGCTCGCCGCCGAGGCCGCCGCGCGCCGGGCGATGGAGCACGGCATGCGCAAGGTCGACGTGTTCGTCAAGGGCCCCGGCTCCGGCCGGGAGACCGCCATCCGTTCGCTGCAGGCCGTGGGCCTGGAGGTCGGTCAGATCTCCGACGTGACCCCGCAGCCGCACAACGGGTGCCGTCCGCCGAAGCGTCGCCGGGTCTGAGAGGTTAGAGAGAGATGGCTCGTTACACCGGTGCTGACTGCCGCCGTTGCCGGCGGGAGAAGATGAAGCTGTTCCTCAAGGGCAGCAAGTGCGATGGCCCGAAGTGCCCGTTCGAGTCCCGGCCGTTCCCGCCCGGGCAGCACGGCCGCGGCCGCACGAAGGAGACGGAGTACCTGCTCCAGCTCCGTGAGAAGCAGAAGGCCCGCCGTGTCTACGGCGTGCTGGAGAAGCAGTTCCGCGGTTACTACGAGGAGGCCGTGGCCAAGCAGGCCAAGACCGGTGAGGTCCTCCTGCAGATCCTCGAGTCGCGGCTGGACAACGTGGTCTACCGGGCCGGCTACGCCAAGTCCCGGGACATGGCCCGTCAGCTGGTCAAGCACGGTCACTTCACGGTGAACGGCAAGAAGGTCGACATCCCGTCGTACCGCGTCAAGGAGCACGACATCATCGAGGTCCGGGGCAAGAGCAAGGAGCTCACCCCGTTCATCGTGGCGCAGGCCGAGGCCGGCTCGCGGTCGGTTCCGGCGTGGCTCGAGGCGATCCCCAGCCAGATGAAGATCCTCGTGCACTCGCTCCCGGCCCGCCAGGTCATCGACACGCAGGTCCAGGAGCAGCTGATCGTCGAGCTCTACTCCAAGTAGTCGGGGCTCGTTGCGGTGGCCCGCCCGACACGGGCGGGCCACCGGAACAGTTTGTCGTGGGCGTCATATGGCGGGCGCCCCGGAAGAGAAGAGAAGACATGCTCATCAGCCAGCGACCGACCCTCTCCGAGGAGTCGATCAACGAGACCCGGTCCCGGTTCACCATCGAGCCGCTGGAGCCGGGCTTCGGCTACACCCTGGGCAACTCGCTGCGGCGTACGCTGCTGTCGTCGATCCCGGGTGCGGCGGTCACCTCGATCAAGATCGACGGTGTGCTGCACGAGTTCACCACGATCCCCGGTGTCAAGGAGGACGTGGTCGAGCTCGTCATGAACATCAAGGAGCTCTGCGTCAGCTCCGAGCACGACGAGCCGGTCAGCATGTACCTGCGCAAGCAGGGCCCCGGCGACGTGACCGCGGGTGACATCCAGCCGCCGGCCGGCGTCTCGGTGCACAACCCCGACCTGAAGCTCGCCACCCTCAACGGCAAGGGCCGGCTCGACATGGAGCTGACCGTCGAGCGGGGCCGCGGCTACGTCACGGCGGCGCAGAACAAGCAGGCCGGCGCCGAGATCGGCCGGATCCCGGTCGACTCGATCTACTCGCCGGTGCTCAAGGTGACCTACCGCGTCGAGGCGACCCGTGTCGAGCAGCGGACGGACTTCGACCGGCTGATCATCGACGTCGAGACCAAGCCGTCGATGGGCCCGCGTACCGCGCTGGCCTCGGCCGGCTCGACGCTGGTGGAGCTGTTCGGTCTGGCCCGGGAGCTGGACGAGACCGCCGAGGGCATCGACATCGGGCCGTCCCCGCAGGACGCCCAGCTCGCGGCGGACTTGGCGCTGCCGATCGAGGAGCTGGACCTGACCGTCCGCTCCTACAACTGCCTCAAGCGCGAGGGCATCAACTCCGTTGGTGAGCTCATCGGGCGTACCGAGGCCGACCTCCTCGACATCCGCAACTTCGGTCAGAAGTCGATCGACGAGGTCAAGATGAAGCTCGCCGGGATGGGTCTGGGGCTGAAGGACTCGGCCCCGAACTTCGACCCGGCGCACGTCGTGGACACCTTCGGCGAGGCCGACTACGACACCGACGACTACCGCGAGACCGAGCAGCTCTAGTCCGCGCTGCCGCCACACCTGAGGAGCACCAAGCATGCCCACGCCCACCAAGGGCCCCCGCCTCGGCGGCAGCCCCGCGCACGAGCGGCTGATGCTGGCCAACCTGGCCACCGCGCTGTTCCAGCACGGCAAGATCCAGACCACCGAGACGAAGGCCCGGCGGCTGCGTCCGCTGGCCGAGCAGCTCATCACCAAGGCCAAGCGCGGCGACCTGGCGTCCCGCCGGCGGGTGCTGGGCGTCGTCAAGGACAAGGACGTGGTCTACGCCCTGTTCGACCAGATCGCGCCCCGGTACGCCAACCGCAACGGTGGCTACACCCGGATCGTGAAGACCGGTCCGCGCAAGGGTGACGCCGCGCCGATGGCGATCATCGAGCTGGTCGAGGAGCTTCAGGTCGCCGAGCCGAAGGCGAACAAGAAGACCGCCGCCCGCAAGGCCGCGCAGCAGGACAAGGTCGAGGCGCTCGCCCCGGCCGAGGAGGCCCCGAAGTCGAACTCGGGCGACCAGGACGCCGAGGCGCCCGTGTCGGCGTCCGGCGACACCGCCGCCGCCCGCGAGGACAGCGACGAGGCCGGCGAGAACGACAAGGCCTGATCCAGGCCACCGTCGGGCCCGGCACCCCTCGTGGGGTGCCGGGCCCGACCCCGTGAGGCGGAGGTACGAGTGGACGAGCGCACCCGGCTGCGGCTGGACGTCGCGTACGACGGCACCGGCTTCTCCGGCTGGGCCGCCCAGCCGACACGGCGTACGGTCGCCGGGGTGCTCGTGCAGACCCTCGACCTGGTGCTCGGCGCGGGGACGGCGACGGGGCTGACCGTGGCGGGTCGCACCGACGCCGGGGTGCACGCCACCGGGCAGGTCTGCCACGTGGACCTGTCCACCGCCGTGTGGCGGGAGCACGAGGGGCGGCTGCTGCGCCGGCTGGCCCGGCTGCTCCCCACCGACATGCGGGTGCGGGCGATGACCGAGGTGCCCGCCGACTTCGACGCCCGGTTCTCGGCCACCTTCCGCCGCTACGAGTACCGGGTCACCGACGCGCCGTGGGGCGCCGAGCCGCTGCGCCGGCACGAGGTGCTGGCCTGGCCGAAGCCGCTCGACCTGGACGCGCTGAACGCCGCCGCGGCGGGGCTGGTGGGGGAGCACGACTTCGCCGCGTACTGCCGGCGCAAGGAGAACGCCACCACGCTGCGCGAGGTGACCCGGCTGGACTGGCGGCGGGACCCCGACGGGCTCCTCGTGGCCACCGTGCAGGCCGACGCGTTCTGCCAGGCGATGGTGCGCAGCCTGGTCGGCGCGATGCTGGTCGCGGGGGACGGGCGCCGTCCGGTCGGGTGGCCGGGCAGCCTGCTCACCCGCCGGGAACGGTCCAGCGAGGTGACCGTTGCCCCGGCGCACGGGCTGACCCTGGTCGCCGTGGGCTACCCCGACGACCCGGCCGAGTACGCCCGCCGCGCCGAGGCGACCCGCCGGCTGCGCGTCCCCGTGGAGGGTTGACCGCAGGGACGCGTCCGACGTGCGCCATCTCGGCGGATCGGTGCCGACCGGCCAGGGTGTCGGCCGTCGGGGCCCGCGCACCCGTCCACACCCGGGGGCTCGTCACTCGCCCGGCAGCTCGCTCCCGTCCTGTGTGCCGGTGCGGTCCGCGCCCTCGTCGGTCGGCTGGCCGGCCGTCCCACCGTCCGCCCGGCGCTCCAGCACACTCTGGTTGAGGTGCAGCTCGATCATGTCGAAGAGGATCTCTCTGGCCTTCGTGTCGCCCGACCTGATCGTCTCGCCGTCGGCGCGGGCGACCACCGCGTACGCGAGGTAGTGGCCGCGCACCTGCCAGCCGACCCGCGCCGGCGCGGTGGCGATCGCCTCGGTGCCGTTGTCGGCCGGCATGCCCCGGAATCGGCCCTGCCGCTCGTCGAGCATCTGCCGGATCCGGTCGCGGGCGCGTTCGGCGCTGGCGCGGTCGGTCAGGTTGAACAGGCCGGCGGTCACCAGGTGGTCGCCGTCGGGCGTGCGCAGGGTGGCCCGGACCACCTGGTTGCAGCCGAGCCGGACCAGCAGGTCGGCGACCTCCCCGGTGGCCGCGACCGCGCAGCTGGCGCTGGAGTGGGTCTTCAGCACCCGGTACGCGGGCTGCCCGTCGGCGACGACGAGCTGCGTGCCGGGGAACAGTTCCTTGGCCGTCAGCGGCGCCTGGTCGGTGTCCCGGGAGTCGAGGTCGTGCGCCCCGGCCTCGGCCGACTCGGCCACCTGGGGCTGGCCGGTGGGCGTGGCCTGCGGCGTCCGGTCGCGCTCGACCAGCAGGGCGGCGGCGCCGAGGCCGCAGAGCGCGAGCAGCACGAGCACGGCCGCACCGCCGACCAGCACCTGCCACAGCCGGCCGCCGCCCCGCTGCGGCACGGGGCGCTCGACCGCCACGGGTGCCTCGGTGTCCACGGGTGCCTCGGCCGCTACGGCCGGCTCGGCCGGTGCCGGCGACACCTGCACGTCCGACCGCGCCTGCACGTCCGACCGCGCCTGCACGTCCGACCGCGCCTGCGGGTCCGGCGGGGCCTGCGGGGTCGGTGGGTCGGGCCGTACCTCTGCCTGTGGCGCTGGCGCCGCCTCCTGTGACGCTGGTGGCGACGTCTGCGGCGGCTGTGGCGCTGGTGGCGGCGGCTGCGGCGCCTGTGGTGCTGGCGCGTGCTGCGCGGGGGACACCGGGACCGGGGCGCGGACCGGCGCCGGCTCGGCGGGGGGCAGCGCGACCCGGTTGGGCCGGGGCAGCGACGGCGTCGGGAAGCGGGACGGGGAGGGACCGGCCGGCGGACCGGCACCGAGCACCGAGCGGCCGGACCCGCGCTCCGGGTACTCCATGAATGCTTCCTCATCGGACTCGTACCGATACACCATGTCGCCCAGGGTAGGAGGCATTGTCCCTTTAGGGGGTAATAACGGGAAATTGGGTGCCTGACTGTTTCGTGTCGTGCTGTGTCCGCTCCTCGGCCCGGGACCGGCCGGTGGCGAGGGCGGTGCGAGAATTGCCGGCGTGACCGGCGACCACTACTTCACCGCTGAACCCGCGACTGCCGCCCACCCGCGCGAGGTCGAGTTCGCCGTCGCCGGCCGCGACTACACCCTGACCTCCTCCGGCGGGGTCTTCTCCGCCGCCCGCCTCGACCCCGGCACGGCCGTGCTGCTGCGCAAGGCCGAGCTGCCGCCCGCCGGCACGGCCGGCGCCCTGCTCGACCTCGGCTGTGGCTTCGGGCCGATCACCTGCGTGCTGGCCACCTCGGCGCCGTCGGCGACCGTCTGGGCCGTCGACGTCAACGAGCGGGCCCGGGAGCTGACCGCGGCCAACGCGGGGCGGGTCGGCGCGGGCGACCGGGTACGCGTCGCCGCGCCGGACGACGTGCCCGCCGACGTGACGTTCGCCCAGCTCTGGTCCAACCCGCCGATCCGGGTCGGCAAGGACGAGCTGCACCGGATGCTGCTGCGCTGGCTGCCCCGGCTCGCCCCGGACGGCGTCGCCTGGCTGGTGGTCGCCCGCCACCTCGGCGGCGACTCGCTGCACCGCTGGCTGGCCGACCAGGGCTGGCAGGTCGAGCGGCACGCCAGCCAGAAGGGCTACCGGGTGCTGCGCGTCACCCGGTAATTGGTTGGGCCGCCCGGCGGGTGCTCGGGCAGGATGCCGGCGTGGGATACGTGGACGTGGCAGCCGTCGGGCACCTCCTCCCCGACGGGCGGGAACTCTTCACCGACGTCTCGTTCCGGGTCGGGGAGGGCGCCAAGGTGGCCCTGGTCGGGCCGAACGGCGCCGGCAAGACGACGCTGCTGCGGATGGTCGCCGGCGACCTGCCGGTGAAGACCGGCGCGATCGCGCGGGCCGGCGGGCTGGGCGTGATGCGCCAGTTCATCGGCATGATCGGTGACGAGTCCACACTGGCCGACCTGGCGCTGTCGCTCGCCCCGCCGGCGCTGCGCGACGCCGGCCGCCGGCTCGCCGAGACCGAGGCGGCCATGCGGGCGGCCGAGGTCCGCGGCAAGTACAGCACCGCCGCCGGCAAGGCCCAGCTGGCGTACGCGGACGCGCTCGCGGCGTGGGGCGAGGCCGGCGGGTACGACGCCGAGGTGCTCTTCGACACCGTCGCCACCATCGTGCTCGGCCTGCCGTGGGACGGCGCCCGGGAGCGACCCGTCCGGACCCTCTCCGGCGGCCAGCAGAAGCGCTTCGCCCTCGAACTGCTGCTGCGCGGCCCCGACGAGGTGCTGCTCCTCGACGAGCCGGACAACTTCCTCGACGTGCCGGGCAAGCGCTGGCTGGAGGGGCGGCTGCGCGAGTCGGCCAAGTCGGTGCTCTACGTCTCGCACGACCGGGAGCTGCTGGCGCACACCGCCGACCGGGTGGTCGCCGTGGAGGGCGGCAGCGCCTGGGTGCACCCCGGCGGTTTCGCGAGCTGGCACTCCGCGCGGGTGGCCCGGCACGCCCGCCTCGACGAGCTGCGCAAACGCTGGGACGAGGAGCACCAGAAGCTGCGCGAGCTGATGCTGATGTACAAGCAGAAGGCCGCGTACAACGACGGGATGGCCTCGCGCTACCAGGCCGCGCAGACCCGGTTGCGCAAGTTCGAGGAGGCCGGGCCGCCGCCCGTACCGCCGAAGGACCAGGACATCCGGATGCGCCTGACCGGCGGGCGGACCGGCAAGCGCGCGGTGGTCTGCGAGCAGTTGGAGCTCGACGGCCTGACCTACCCGTTCGACCTGGAGATCTGGTACGGCGACCGGGTGGCGGTGCTCGGCGCCAACGGCACGGGGAAGTCGCACTTCCTCCGGCTGCTCGCCCGCGGCGGCAGCGACCCCGACCCGGCCAACGGCCCGGTCGACGGCGCGGCGGCGCTCGCGCCGGTCGCGCACGACGGGGTGGCCCGGCTCGGCGCGCGGGTGCGCCCCGGGCACTTCTCGCAGACCCACGACCGGCCGGAGCTGATGGCGAAGACCCTCGTGGAGATCCTCTGGCGGGGGGACGACCACCGGGCCGGCATGGACCGGCACGCGGCGATGGCGGCGCTGTCCCGGTACGAGCTGGCGGGGCAGGGCGACCAGCGCTTCGGCACCCTCTCCGGCGGGCAGCAGGCGCGGTTCCTGGTGCTGCTGCTGGAGCTGTCCGGCGCGACGCTGCTGCTGCTCGACGAGCCCACCGACAACCTCGACCTGGCGTCGGCGGAGGCGCTGGAGGCCGGGCTGACGGCGTTCGAGGGAACCGTGGTCGCGGTGACCCACGACCGCTGGTTCACCCGATCGTTCGACCGGTTCGTCCTCTTCCGCGGCGACAACGAGGTGGTGGAGACCCCCGAGCCGGTCTGGGACGTTGGCTGAGGCGAACCCGGGCGGCGGGCCGGCCGGCATAGGGTGGATCTCGTGACTGAGATGACCTACCGCCGGTTGGGCGACTCCGGGCTCGTGGTGTCCGTCGTCGGCATCGGCTGCAACAACGTCGGCCGCAAGCTCGACCTCGACGGGACCCGGGCGGTGGTCGACGCCGCGCTGGACGCCGGGATCAACTTCTTCGACACCGCCGACATCTACGGCGAGCCGCAGGGCGGCTCCGAGGAACTGCTGGGTCAGGCGCTCAAGGGCCGCCGCGACGACGTGGTGGTGGCCACCAAGTTCGGCATGGACATGCACGGCCTCAACGGCCCCGACTTCGGCGCCCGGGGCGCGCGGCGCTACATCGCCCGCGCCGTGGAGGCGTCGCTGCGCCGGCTCGGCACCGACCACATCGACCTGTACCAGATGCACGAGCCTGACCCGGGCACCCCGATCGACGAGACCCTCGCCGCGCTGGACGACCTGGTCCGCGCCGGCAAGGTGCGCTACCTGGGCAACTCCAACTTCGCCGGGTGGCAGATCGCCGACGCGGACTGGGTGGCGTCGTCCAACGGCCGGTCCCGGTTCATCAGCGTGCAGAACCACTACAGCCTGCTGGAACGCTCCGCCGAGGCCGAGGTGGTGCCGGCCTGCGAGCGGTTCGGCCTCGGGCTGCTGCCGTTCTTCCCGCTGGCCAACGGCCTGCTGACCGGCAAGTACAAGCGCGACCAGGCCCCGCCCGCCGGCAGCCGCCTCGCCGGAGGCGGCCGGTACGCACAGCGCCTCGCCGCCGCCGACTGGGACACCATCGAGGCGATCGAGGCGTACGCGAACGAGCGGGGGCTGTCGATGCTCCAGGTGGCCATCGGCGGGCTGGCCGCCCTGCCGGCGGTGACCTCGGTGATCGCCGGTGCCACCACACCCGAGCAGGTGCGCTCCAACGCGGAGGCGGGCACCTGGCAGCCCACCGACGAGGACCTCGACGCCCTCCGCGCCATCCTCTGAGCCGGGTACGCCCGGCCGCCGACGCGCCCGCCCAGGCCCGGGTCGTCACGGGTGGAACACCACGCACGTCTCCGACACCGGGAGGCAGCCCTGGTGTTCCACCCGTCCCCGCCATCTTTCCCCGCGCGCCCGTCCCGGCCGGCCCCGGGCGACTGTCCCGTGGGCCTGCCGGCGGGCGCTCCGTCACCTGGCCGGAGGGACCGTGCGCCGCCGCGGGTGGAACGGCACGGCTGTCACCGTGGGCGGGTTACAGCCGTGCTGTTCCGCTCGTCTGCACGTTCCCGCAGGGCGGCGGTGACGAGGCGTACCGTCCGGGGCCGGTGCCGGAGCACATCGTCGGCGGTGAAGCGGAGGACGATCCAGCCGGCCGCGCGCAGCGCGTTCAGCCGGGCGACGTCCTGGCGGAAGTGGGCGCGCTCGCGGTGGTGGTCGCCGTCGTACTCGACCGCGACGCGCAGGGCGGGCCAGGCCAGGTCGACCCGACCGACGAACCGCCCCCGGGCGTCGAGCACGTCGTGCTGTGCCGTGGGTGGGGGCAGCCCGGCGTCGAGCAGGAGGAGCCGCAGCCGGGTTTCCATCGGGGACTCGCTCAGCGGCTCGGCCAGCGCCAGCACCTCGCGCAGCAGCGGCAGCCCGGGCCAGCGGGAACGCGTGTCGGCGTACGCCTGCAGGGCCGGCAGCCCGACCACCCGGCGGTGCAGCATGGCGTCGACGGCGACGAGGGCCTCGTCGCGTGGCCCTCGTCGCGCGAGGTCGAACGCCGTTCGCAGCGGCGTGGTGACCGGTAGGCCGCCGAAGCAGGTCAGGTCGCTGCCCGGCAGCGCCGAGCGGGTGACGGCCAGCTGTGGGTGCGGGCGCAGGCGTGCCGGCCGGGAAAGGAGCACGCTGACCGGCGCGTTCCGCGGCAGCAGGTCGACGCCCCACAGGTACGCGGCGCTCGGCCCGGCGATCGCGGCACCGGCGGGCAGGAGCAGGGCGACCGCGTCGCACCAGAGCCGATGGTCGGCTGCGCGCAGGGCGTCCCGGTGCACGTACACGTCGGGGAGCAGGCGTTGCCAGGTCGGGCCGCGCAGCATGGCGCGGGTCAGCAGCCCCTGCGCGATCGCGGTGCTGCCGCGGAACGGCAGGAAGGCGAGCCGGGGCGGAACCCGGGCGGGGGAGGGCATCCGGACAGCATCGCGTGACGGGTCGGTCACGCGCCGCCCCGATCGTCGGCTTCGGACGGTCGGTGTGAAATCCGCGTCCCGCCCTTGGCGGATCCGGCGATCCGTCGTACGGTGACACGCGCAAGTGACCCACGGGAGCCCGGTGCACCGGGCTGAGAGGGGGGCTGAGAGCCCCCGACCGTCGAACCTGATCCGGGTAATGCCGGCGCAGGGAGGAGTGTTGCCGTGCCGTCCCTGGGACGACTGCATCTGATCACCGACACCCGACCCGGGCGGGATCCGCTGGCCGTGTTGCGGGCGGCCCTTCCGGTGGCCCGCGCCGAGCTGGTCGTGCAGGTCCGCGTCACCGACGACGCCACCGACCGGGAGGCGTACGACCTGGCCCGCCGGGTGGTCGCGCTCTGCGCGCCGTACGACGTCCCCTGCCTCGTCAACGACCGGCTGCACGTGGCGCTGGCGGTGGGCGCCGCCGGCGGGCACGTCGGCGCGGCGGACCTGCCGGTCGGGGCGGCCCGCCGGGTGCTCGGCGCGACCGCCGTGCTCGGGGCCACCGCCCGCGAGCCGGGGACGGCCGCCGAGGCGGTCGCCGCCGGGGCCAGCTACCTGGGCGTGGGCCCCTGCCACGCCACGAGCACCAAGACCGGCCTGCCGGCGCCGATCGGCCCGGCCGGGGTGCGCGCCGTCACCACCGCCGTGGACGTGCCGGTGGTCGCGATCGGCGGGGTGACCGCCGCGAACGCGCCCGCGCTGCTGGCCGCCGGGGCGTACGGGGTGGCGGTGGTGGGGGCACTGTCCGGGGCGGCCGATCCGGCCCGGGCGACGGCGGAGCTGCTGGGAGCGCTGGGGTGCTGAGCCGGCCGGACGTCGCCGTGGTGGGGGCGGGACCGGTCGGGCTGGCGATCGCCTGGCGCTGCGCGGCGCGCGGCCTCCGGGTCGCCGTGCACGACCCCGCCCCGGGCTCCGGCGCGTCGTACGTCGCCGCCGGGATGCTCGCCCCGGTCGCCGAGGCGTACTTCGGCGAGCACGAGCTGACCGGGCTGCTGACCGCCTCCGCCGCCCGCTGGCCCGCCTTCGCCGCCGAGCTGACCGCCGCCACCGGCGCGGACGTCGGCTACCGCACCGAGGGCACGTTGGTGGTCGGGCTCACCGCCGACGACCTGGCCGAGGCCCGCCGGCTGTGGGCGTACCAGCAGGGTCTCGGACTGCCGGTGACGCCGCTGCGCCCCTCGGCGCTGCGGGACCGCGAGCCGGCGTTGGCGCCCCGGGTGCGCGGCGGCGCGCTCGCCGCCACCGACCACCAGGTCGACCCGCGCCGGCTGGTGCCGGCGCTGCGCGCGGCCGCCGAACGGGCCGGCGCCACGCTGGTGCCCGCCGCCGTGCGCCGGCTGTCCGACGTGGACGCCCGCGTCACGGTGGTGGCGGCCGGCTGCGGGGCGGCGGCCCTGACCGGGCTGCCGGTGCGGCCGGTGAAGGGCCAGGTGCTACGGCTCCGCGCGCCCGGCGGCGGCGCGCCGGTCTTCCGGCACGTCATCCGGGGGTACGCCGACGGCGAGCACGTCTATCTCGTGCCCCGCGACAGCGGGGAGGTGGTGGTGGGCGCGACCGTCGAGGAGCGCGCCGACACCGACGTCTCCGCCGGGGCGGTGCTGCGCCTGCTCCGCGCCGCCGTCGACCTGCTGCCGGAGCTGGCCGAGTACGACCTCGTCGAGGCCCTCGCCGGCCTGCGCCCCGGCACCCCGGACAACGCCCCGATCCTCGGCCCGCTGCCCGGCCGGCCGGGCGTGCTCGTCGCGACCGGGCACCACCGGCACGGCATCGTGCTCACCCCCGTCACCGCCGACCTGGTCGCCGACCTGGTCGTCACCGGTACGGCGGACCCGCTGCTCGCCCCCTTCACCCCGGACCGGTTCGCGCCGGCCGCCACCGCCGATCCGGTTGTCACCGTCGGACGGGCCGCCACCGCCGATCCGGTTGTCACCGTCGGACGGGCCGCCACCGCCGATCCGGTTGTCACCGTCGGACGGGCCGCCACCGCCGATCCGGTTGT